>CADCON010000255.1 GCA_902803035.1 uncultured Ruminococcus sp. | reverse complement strand
CTCGCAAGAGAAGAAAAAAGACATTAAAGCTCGCTAAGGGATACTGGGGCGCAAGAAGCAAGCACTTCAAGATGGCCAAGGAAGCCATTATGAAGTCCGGCAATTACGCATATATCGGCCGCAGACAGAGAAAGCGCGATTTCCGCCGCCTGTGGATCACCAGAATCTCCGCCGCCTGCAAGTTCAACGGCATCAACTATTCCCAGTTCATGAACGGTCTCAAGAAGGCTGGCATTACGCTCAACAGAAAGATGCTCTCCGAGATCGCTATCGCTGATCCCAAGGCATTCACCGCTCTTGTTGAAACCGCAAAGGACGCGCGCAAGTAATTGGCGTTAATCAACTGAATTTATTCCGAGCTGCGCACCGTAGTTATTTTTATCCGGGCGCAGCTCTTTTGTTTGCTGTTGAGGAATGATATAAATGACAAAAATAACATCCAGAGAGAATCCCGCCGTCAAACTCGCCATCAGGCTTATGTCAAGCGCAAGAGAACGGCGTAAGTCGGGATTCATTATCTGCGAGGGCGCGCGGCTCTGCGGCGACGCGGCGGAAAGCGGCGTCAGAATCAACAAGCTCTTCTGCACGGCGGCATCGATGGAAAAATATCCGGATTATCTGGACAAACTGATTCCGGAAGCGGATGAGGTCTATGAGATCTCCGACGACATCGCCAAAAAAATCAGCGACACCGGCAGCACCCAGGGGATTTTTATGATTGCCGGAACGCCGGATGTGGAATCCAATCTGAACCTGCTTCACTCCACGGGGTTATACGTCCTTCTGGAGGACTTGCAGGATCCGTCCAATGTCGGCGCGATATTCCGCACAGCGGAAGCGCTCGGGCTGGACGGCATCATTCTCACCGAAGGCTGCGCGTCGTGCTTTTCGCCGAAAGCCCTCCGGGCCGGAATGGGCGCGATGTTCCGCATTCCGATCTTTCAGACGGCCAACGCTCCCTCCGAAATGGCGGCGTTGGCGGAGAGAAATATGCGTCCCATGGCGGCGGTTCCGCGTGAAGGCGCGTCAGCCATCACCGGCATCCGTTTTTTCAGAGGCGCGATCATGTGTATAGGCAACGAAGGCAACGGGCTTTCCCAGGATCTCATTGAAGCCTGTCCGGAGAAGGTCACCATTCCCATGAACGGGCGCGCGGAGTCGCTCAATGCCGCGACCGCCGCGGCCATACTCATGTGGGAAATGGTCAGAGGATACATCGGTTAATCATGAGCCAATGCCTGATTGGCCACAGGGAGAGTGACGAACCCTCCCTGTTTTTTTGCTTTTCCGGAAAAATGAATGAAAAAGATTGAAATATTGTCGGGATTTATTCATTTTATTAAAAAAAAATTAATAAATTTTCCGGAATAAAGCTTTATACTATATTATTGTAATCTGGAAGAATTGTCTGCGGTTGAGGAGGGATCTGAAGTGACAGAAAACAGCATTTATGGGATATGGCTTCAACAGGCTTTAGGTGAGGGAAACAGAAAAGCTTCTGAGCTGGTCAGTTATTTCGGATCGTGCAAAAATGTATTCGAAGCCGACGATGTGGAGCTGAAACTCAGCGGTCTGGTAAGAATGGAAGATATCGACCGGCTTCTGTCGACCTCCATTGACACGGCTGAAGAAATCATGGAGTCCTGCAACCGCCTCGGTTACAGGATCATAACATCGGATGACGACAATTACCCCGACAGGCTGCGGAATATTCCCGATTTTCCTGTCGCTCTCTATTACACCGGCGAATGGCCCGACGTTGACAACGAAGTGATCATTGCCATGGTCGGCACACGAATTGCCAGCCGCTACGGCTATTCCATGGCCACTGACATTTCCAAGAATCTGGCGGCCTGCGGGGCGATTGTAATCAGCGGATGCGCCAGAGGAATTGATACGGCTTCGCATCAGGGCGCGATAATGGCAGGCGGAAAAACCCTCGGCGTTCTCGGATGCGGGATCAACACCAATTACAACATGGCCAATGAAGGTCTTCGCAAGGTGATTGAAACCAGCGGCGCGCTGATTACAGAATATCCTCCCGGAACGCCTCCGCTGGGATATCATTTTCCCGTTCGCAACAGAATTATTTCCGCTATGTCACTCGGTGTGATCGTCGTAGAAGCGGGAGAAAAGAGCGGTTCGCTCATCACCGCGACACTTGCGCTGGATCAGGGAAAGGACATATTCGCCGTTCCGGGAGAAATCGGTCATCCAAGCTCAGAAGGAACCAACCGTCTGATTTCTCAGGGGGCAAAACCGGTCGGGTCCGCCTATGATGTCCTGGAGGAATATACAACGCTGTTTCCGCATCGGCTGAGAAGCGTCAATCTGTTCAACAGGAATCCCATCGTTCAGGAGACACACGCGAGACCCAAATGGGCAAGACTCCCGAAATCGGTTTCTCCTCCTGAAACCTATGCGCCGGGGAAGCAAAGGAAGACGTCCTCACAAAAGCCTCCTGCACCGGAGCCGGAGCCGACGCCTGAATCTGAGTCTGAGTCCTACAATCCGCCTATCGGTATGTCAAAACCGGCGCAGCGACTCCGCAACGCGCTGGGATCCGCACCGAAACGCTTCGGCGATCTGTTGACAGAACTGGATATGGAACCGTCCGAGCTTTCACGCTGTATCACCGAATTGGAGCTTTACGGGGTCATCAAGTCGCTTCCGGGCAATAAGTATTGCAGGAACTGACCGGAGCATATTTTAGTACCATTTACGAAAGGCATGATATCATTTGTCTAAACTTGTAATAGTTGAGTCTCCCGCCAAGGCAAAGACCATCAAAAAATACCTGGGGCCGGGGTACGATGTAATTGCGTCTATGGGTCATGTGCGCGACCTGCCCAAAAGCAGACTGGGCGTGGACGTCAAGCATGACTTCAAGCCGAAGTACGAGATCATCAAGGGCAAGGAAGAACTGGTGGACAAAATCAGGAAAGCGGCTGAAAAAAGCGATTTCGTCTATCTTGCGACCGACCCTGACCGCGAAGGAGAAGCCATTTCATGGCATCTTGCCTATATTCTGGGGTTGGATCCGAATGAGCTGAACCGCGTCACTTTCAATGAAATCACCCGTACCACCGTTCAGAACGGAATCACCCATCCGCGCACCATCGACATGAAGCTGGTCAACGCGCAGCAATGCCGCCGCCTTCTCGACAGAATTGTCGGCTACAGGCTCAGTCCCTTTGTATCCCAGAAGATACGGCGCGGACTTTCGGCGGGACGTGTGCAGTCTGTCGCCGTCCGCCTTATCTGCGACAGGGAGGATGAGATCCGTGCCTTTGTTCCGGAGGAATACTGGACCATAGAGGGTAAATTCATTCCCAAGGGCGGCCGGAAGGCATTCTCCGCGCAGTTCTATGGCACGGCGGATGACGGAAAGATTGCAATCACCTCCAAAGAGCAGGCGGACGACATTCTCGCGGAGCTTGACGGAGCGGATTTCAAGGTAGACAGCATCAAAAAAGGAACCCGCAAGAAGACGCCCGCGCCGCCGTTCATCACCTCCACACTTCAGCAGGAAGCCAGTCGCAAGCTGAATTTTCAGAGCCGCCGCACCATGAAGGTGGCACAGGAGCTTTACGAAGGCGTTGAAATCGAGGGAATGGGCGCGGTCGGTGTCATCACCTATATGAGAACCGATTCACTCAGAATTTCCGATGACGCCAGAAACGAGGGCACGGAGTATATCCGCAACCGCTGGGGCGAAAAATATCTCCCGTCCAAGCCCTACAATTTCAAGACCAAGGCGGGCGCGCAGGACGGTCATGAAGCGATCCGCCCGACCATGCCTTCACTCGATCCCGAAAGCATCAAAGACAGCCTGACGCCGGATCAGTACAAGCTCTATAAACTGATCTGGTCGCGCTTTACCGCCAGCCTGATGGCACAGTGCATTCACAATACCGTCAGCGTGGATATTTCCGGCGGCAGATACATCTTCAAGGCGTCGGGTTATACGGTGAAATTTGACGGTTATACGGTTCTCTATGAAGAGAGCCGGGACGAGGATGACGAAAACAGCGGCGCGCTTCCTCCACTGGAAGAGGGAATGCCGCTCAAAGTCAAGGAGCTTACCGGCTCTCAGCACTTCACACAGCCGCCGGCAAGATATACCGAAGCCTCCCTTATCAAAGCGCTTGAAGAAAACGGCATCGGCCGCCCGTCCACCTACGCGACGATCATTACGACCGTTGTCGGCAGGGAATATGTTGCCCGCGACGGCAAATCGCTTGTGCCTACCGAGCTTGGCGAAATTGTCAACAAGCTGCTCAAGGAGCGTTTTTCTAAAATTGTGAATCTGAAATTTACCGCCGGCATGGAGCGTAATCTCGACTATATTGCCGACGGCTCCAAGGAATGGATCGAAACACTCGGCGAATTCTACGGTGATTTTGAGAAGAATCTCGCGGATGTCAAGAAGGCCATGGAAGGCGTTGATATGAAAATTCCGGATGAGGAAACAGACATCATCTGCGAGAAATGCGGCCGGAAGATGGTCATCAAGACCGGTCGCTACGGGAAATTCATTGCCTGTCCCGGGTTTCCGGAATGCCGCAACATCAAGAAGATCGTGCAGGAGATAGACGCCGACTGCCCCAAGTGCGGCGGTAAGGTGGTTATCAAAAAATCAAAGCGCGGCAAAGTGTTTTACGGCTGTTCCAACTATCCGGAATGCGATTTCGTGTCATGGGACGAGCCTACAAGGGAAAAATGTCCGAGATGCGGACGCATTCTCTACAGAAAGCGCACCAAGAAAATCAACAAGCTGTACTGCGCGGAGAAGGAATGCGGTTACAGCGCGGATATCAATGAAAACGGGGAGCAGGCGTAATGAGCAGGGTAACCATAGCGGGCGCGGGTCTCGCGGGCTGCGAGGCCGCGTGGAAATGCGCGGAGGGCGGCGTCAGTGTCCGGCTTATCGAGATGAAGCCCGCCCGTTTCACTCCTGCCCATAAAAATCCGGGCTTTGCGGAGCTGGTTTGCTCCAATTCCCTGAAGGCGGCGAGAATCGACTCCGCCGCGGGTCTGATGAAGGAGGAAATGCGCAGGCTCGGCTCGCTTCTTCTGCGGATAGCCGATGAGTGCAGCGTCCCTGCGGGCGGCGCGCTTGCCGTGGACAGGAATATCTTCTCTGCGATGGTCACCGAAGCGATCCGCAGCCACCCGAATATTGAAGTAGTGGAACAGGAGCTGACAGAAATTCCGCAGGACGACGTTGTCATCATTGCCACCGGGCCGCTCACGAGCGAACCGCTTTCGGCTGCTATCGGTCAGCTTTGCGGAGGGGAATTTCTGAATTTTCATGACGCCGCCGCCCCCATCATCACCGCCGAAAGCATTGACATGAGCTGCGCGTTTGCCGCTTCCCGCTATGACCGGGGCGACGACGATTACATCAACTGTCCGATGAACAAGGAAGAATACGAAGCGTTCCAGAGCGAGCTCGTCAACGCCGAGCGCGCGCCGCTTCATGAATTCGAAGAGCGCGGCGTGAAGGTCTATGAAGGTTGTATGCCCATTGAGATACTCGCGTCACGGGGAAGGGACGCGATCCGCTTTGGCCCCATGAAGCCGGTCGGTCTTACCGACCCGCGCACCGGCCATCGCCCGT
>CADCON010000254.1 GCA_902803035.1 uncultured Ruminococcus sp. | reverse complement strand
AGGATTGACACGACACAATGACATATTTAGTAGTCGGCGGGGGCGGGCGTGAACACACGATTGTCCGCAAGCTGAAGGAAAGCGCCGGCGTTGACAAAATCTACTGCACGCCGGGCAACGGTGGCATTTCCAAGGACGCGGAAGTATTCGACGTTGCCGCGACCGACATCGACGGTGTGGTGGCTCTCGCCAAAAAGCTGGCGGTGGACTGCGTATTCGTTGCGCCGGACGATCCGCTGGTGCTGGGCATGGTGGACGCGCTCAACGAAGAAGGCATCCGCGCCTTCGGCCCCAACAAAAAAGCCGCCATCATCGAGGGCAGCAAGGTGTTCTCCAAGGAGCTGATGAAGAAGTACGGCATTCCCAGTGCGGCGTATGAGGTGTTCAATGACCCCAAGGCGGCACTGGATTACATTGCCGGCAGAAACAGCTATCCGGCGGTCATCAAGGCGGACGGTCTGGCACTCGGCAAGGGCGTTGTCATTGCCGCGGATTTCGATGAGGCGAAGGAGGCCATTCACTCCATTATGGAGGACAAAATCTTCGGCAATTCCGGCAACAACATCGTCATCGAGGAATTCCTGACTGGGCCGGAAGTGTCCGTTCTCGCCTTCACCGACGGCAAGTGCGTGAAGCCCATGGTTTCCTCCATGGATCACAAGCGCGTCTTCAACGGCAATCTCGGCCCCAATACCGGCGGCATGGGCACGATCAGCCCCAACCCCTTCTATACGGACGAGGTGGCGAAGGTGTGCATGGAAAAAATCTTCCTGCCCACCATTCACGCCATGAACGACGAGGGACGCACCTTCAAGGGCTGCCTGTACTTCGGACTCATGATCACCCCCGACGGCCCGAAGGTCATTGAATACAACTGCCGCTTCGGCGATCCGGAAGCGCAGGTGGTGCTGCCCAGACTCAAGACAGATTTCTCGCAGATCATTCAGGCGATTATCGACGAGAAGCTCTCCGATCTTGACATCGAATGGGACGACGGCGCGTGTGCCTGCGTTATCATGGCTTCGGGCGGTTATCCCGGCAAGTATGACAAGGGCATTCCGATTGAAGGGCTTGATAAAAACGGACAGGTGGAAGGCGTTACCGTCTACCACGCGGGAACCAGATGCTCGGATTTTGCGGGCGGCGGCTTCCTGACCAACGGCGGCAGAGTACTCGGCGTGACCGCGAAGGGCGCGACGCTCGACGAAGCCCTCGACAAGGCCTACGCCGCCGTGGACAAAATCAGATTCAAGGGCGCGCATTTCCGCACTGACATCGGACGCGCCTACAAGAAGTAGGGATTTGACGCCGTACTTCATTTTTCAAAATACAGGGAGGTAAATGCGATGTCCGTACTTGCCATTTGTATGGAGGAACTGCTGGAGGAATACCCTGATACCGAGCTTTATCCGCGTACCTGCGGCGATGATATACTCGAAAAACTTCCCGGACCGCTGCGGGAATTCTATGCGCTGTATGACGGCGCGGATTTTCCCTTCGGACACATCCTCCCGCCGGAGGAAGCCATGAATGACCCGGTGGCCAAGCAGGCGTTCGGTGACGAATGGCTCCAATTCGGCTGCGACGAATACTTCACCTTCTGGCTCTGCCGGTACGAGCCGGACGGGGAGGGGCTATGGCTGGACGCGTGGAATCACGATTCCGAAACCGATCCGGAGCCGGCGTTCGCCGACCTGCCGACCTTCCTGCACTTTGTCGCGGAGGAATTCGACGGCGGCTTCTGACCCTTCTCAGAAATCGGCAAGAATGCTGCCGATGTCGGTGAGCGGGTAGTTCGGGAAGTACTTGACGCGAAGCCCGCGGCTTCGGATAAACCGGCATATCGCGTCACAGTCCGGGTGCGCGGAGAGATCGCCATTAAAGACGATTTCCTCTCCGACTCTGCCCGAAGCGCCGCCGAGAAAGCCGTAGTCGAAACCTTCCAGCCTGACGAATCCCGGACGGATTTTCAGCACATGGAGATCCGGATAGCCCTGGAGGGTGCGATCAATTCCCTCGTCGGACGTGATGAGCGAATGACCGTCCACCACGACGCAATTGCATTTGGTGTACCCTTGATTGACATTGATACATTCCAGCCCCATCTCCCGCGCCTTTTTCAGAAGCGCGGGAGATGTGTTTTTGAGGCGATGAATGAAATAACGATCCAGTGCGACGGCGTTGAATCTGATATTGTCCGGGTAAGACCGGCCGATTTCGAGCGGGTCGCCGCGAAAGAGAAACGGGTGCGGGGATTGCTCCATGCGGCAGTAATAGATGTCCGGGTGCGCGTCAACGGCGGAATAGGTTCTGCCGCCCGGCGGAACAAGCATCAGTTCATGGCCGGCTTTTCTGAAATACGACAAAAGAATGACGCCGGCATTATGCGAAAGATAGATGTGATTCATGGTATTTCCTCCGATTGTTTCACAAAGAAACTATTGTATCCAAAAATTATCATACTATTGTCCTTATATTTTATCAACTAAAGTTTCTATATGAAACATATATGTTCATCTTTTTTTAAAATAGCAATCGGTTTGGTATAATCTGACAAAATTGGTATTTTTTTCGACTTAAGGCTTGACAACACTCGTATTATGTGATATCATTTCAAATGAAAGCCGTGTAAATGCACCACGTAAACGACTTTTGTTCAGCAGGGCAGATGAATTTTTTATCTGTTCTGCTGTTCTTTTTGTTTTGGGCCGGGAATACATATCATTGTATTTCAGAATTATACATCTCCGGGGGGCAAAAGGCAAGACGCAATTGCGGAATCCTCATGATCGGAGAAGATTTCGAAAGATTAGGTTAAAATCACTAATTAACGGTTGACAATTTCCTGATTCTATGGTTTAATATACCGTAAGCATAAATTGGGGGTGAATGCCTTTTTCAGCGTCATCATCGTGAATGACCGAGAGCAAGAAGCGCCTGAGCCGCGGCGCGGTAATACATTATGCTGGTGACAACCGCGCGCAGGCTGACGAGGGTGGAAGTTGATCGAAAGATTCGGCGGATGCTTCCCGGCTTTGCAGAGAAGCCGCCAATCGGCATACAAAAACCGCGGGCGACCGTGGAACAGAAGTGCCGTTACTCTGCATAATAATGGAGGTAATGAAAAAAAATGTGCGGTATCGTAGGATACATAGGAAATCAGAATTCAACTGAAATTCTCCTGGACGGGCTGAAAAAGCTCGAATACAGGGGTTACGATTCGGCGGGCGTCGCCGTCTTTGAGGGCAGCAGCGTCAATGTCATCAAGGCGAAGGGGCGCATTGCCAATCTGGAAGAAAAAATCGGGGAGAATGTGCCGCAGGGCGT
>CADCON010000253.1 GCA_902803035.1 uncultured Ruminococcus sp. | reverse complement strand
TGAACGGAGAGAAGGGCACGATTTTTGTCGCTGTCGGCAAGGACGCGCTGGCAAAGGGCGCGAACGCCGGCGCGATCGTCAAGGCAATCGCGCAGATCACCGGCGGCAACGGCGGCGGCAAGCCCGACAACGCCATGGCGGGCGCGAAGGATCTCTCCAAGCTGGACGAAGCGCTGGCGAAGGCGGAAGAAATAGTCGCCGGATTTATCCAATAATCATTCCATCCCCCCATCAGCAAAACGCGCAGGTTCTGCGGCACGGAATTGGCCGCAGGACCTGCGCTTTCTTTTTGCCTTAAACGAACAATACGGAGAACGCCGCCTAAAAGGAGTAAAAAGACGGTTTCTCCGTATTGTCCGTAAAGATTGTGAGGTTATTTATGAATTGTACGGCACGGAATGCCGGAAGCAGACCGGCCGCACATCTTACAGGTAAGATTACTCGGTACGGAGCGCGACCACAGGATCCTTTTTGGCGGCAAGCCCCGACGGAATCAGTCCCGCGATCAGCGTGAGAGCCATGCTGATGATCACCAGAATCACCGCGCCCTTCCACGGGAGCCGGGACACATCGGATATGCCCGAAAGCGACCTGATAACCGCGTTGACCGGAAGATTGAGAAGCAGGGTCGTGCCGATGCCCAGCGCGCCCGCCACAAAGCCGATAATCAGCGTTTCGGCATTGAACACCCTGGAAATATCCTTCTTGGACGCGCCGATGGAACGGAGAACGCCGATCTCCTTCGTGCGCTCCAGCACCGAAATATAGGTGATAATGCCGATCATGATGGAAGAAACCACCAGCGAGATGGACACAAACGCAATCAGCACATAGGATATCATATTGATAATGGTGGAGATGGAGCTCATCATGATGCCCACAATGTCCGAATAGGTGATCTGCTCCTCCTCCGGCTTGCCCTTATTGTAATCGCTGATGATCTGCTCGATATGCTCCTTGGATTCAAAGTCCACCGGATAAAGGAGAATGGCTCTCGGATCATCAAGGCTTGCCACGCCGAGCTTGGCGAGGTTTTCCTCATAGGTGCTCTCGGGCTGCGCCTGATCGAGATATCCGGCAATCAGCGCGGCGCGTTCCTCTTCCGGAAGGGTGGCGAGGTACTGCTGAGTTTCCTCCGGCAGCGAAGCGATATATTCCTGCATCTGCCGCTGTTGCAACTCCGCCTCCTGCTGGTATTCCGCCAGCTGTTCGGGCGTCATGCTGCTGAAATCAGGCTCGGAGGGCTTCTCCTCTTCCCTATCAAACGGCAGCCCGGTAAAAACGTCGGTTTTCGGGTCGGCCTTCTGCGCCCTGACAAGCTCGCTCTGTTCGGTCTGATCGATGACATATTCCATCAGCGCGCGGGTGTAGCCGATAACGCCCGTGATCGAAGCCGAAGCGGCGTCGGCGTTGGGCCGGACAATTCCGACCACGTTGATGTCAAGCCCTTTGTCCACGACCTTCTTGAGCAGAATCTCGTCGTCGCGCAGATCCCTGTACGCGCCCGTTATCGGATCCTTGGCGTAAAGCTCGCTGCTGAGAAGCAGCTTGAATTTCAGTCCCAGAAGCTCTTCATAGGTGAAGGAAAGGGGCTTGATGTCCACCGTTTCGCCCGACATCACCTTTCTCATGGTCTCATCGACCTCCCTCTGATCCTTCAGACCGAGGGAATAAAGCTCCACGTCGCTGATTTCGTTTTTCTGGGAAACGGCGATGACGACCTCATTGTACGCCTGCGGCCATCTGCCCGCGATCACGTCGTACTGCGAATCAAGCAGGGCGCGGTTGTCCAGCAGCTCTGACCAGAAGTTGTCGGAATTCTGCGTGAAAATGGAGGAAGAACCAGAAGCCTGCTGGGGCATCATTTTTTCCATGACCTTGCTGGGATTGACCTGCACCACGCCGTTGGAGGTGTCGGCATTGAACACGTTGAGCGGCGCGTCATAGGAATACTGGATCGCGCTGGTGTAATCCCGCATTTTCTTTCCGTTCTCATCCTGTTCAATGTATTTCTTGAAGTCGGCGAGATTATTGACCTTGGCGTCGGCAATCATGGTGTTCATCAGATCCGCCATGACGGTGGACGAGTACACCTTGTCCTTGTCGTGATCCGCCTGCGCGGATTTCTGATCCTGAAGGGTCGCAATCATCGCCGCCAGATTGACCGATTCCTTCTGAATGGTCAGCGGATAGGACGAAAGCGTGTCCTCCTGCGCCTTGTCGATATAAAGCTGGAAGCCGTTGGAAAGCGAGAGAATCAGCGCAATGCCGATAATGCCGATGCTTCCCGCAAACGCCGTGAGAAGCGTGCGCCCCTTTTTGGTCATCAGGTTGTTGAGCGAAAGCGAAAAAGCCGTCAACATCGACATGGACGTCTTCTCTTTCTTTTTCTTCTTCTTT
>CADCON010000252.1 GCA_902803035.1 uncultured Ruminococcus sp. | reverse complement strand
GGGTTCCTCCTCCGTTCCGGCTCATGTGGAAATGATGGGTCTGATCGGCGCGGGCAACAACCCCATGGTCGGTATGACCGTTTCCGTGGCCGTTTCGATCGAAGAGGCTGCAAAGGCCGGCAAGTTCTGATTTCTTAACGTCAGATCATCGTACACTCATTTTTCAGGCGTCAGGCATCCACGCAACACGGCGGTCTGACGCCTGTTTTTTATCGTTTTTTTTGAGTGGGAAATTCGCCATGTATTATCAAAAGAGCGACGATAGGCTGAAACCATACGTTGACCTTGTGCGGAGCAAAGCGGAAACCAAAGACAAGGTGTTGACATTCGCAAAACAGCGGGATGATTTTCTGAAAAACTTCTGCGCCTATGTCAGGGACGTACTGTCCGGAAAGGACGTTTCTTCAGATGAGAGAGCCATCGAAAGGATCGCCTGTATCACGCTGTCCACATACGGCTTTTATTTCTGATTTTACAAAGAGAAACTGAGATGAAGAGAAATGGATTATCAAAAACTGACAGAACAGCCGGAATATGCTTTTCTCAAAAACAATGAAAGGTTGGGCAGCCGCATCATGCTGCTGGGGCTGGGAGGAAGCTACGCCTATGGCACCAACAACGAACACAGCGATATCGACCTTCGCGGCGTTACCTTGCAAAGCCCCTCTGACCTTCTCGGACTCACGCAATTCGAGCAGTATGAAGACGGGGAAACCGATACCGTGATCTACGGTTTCAACAAGCTGGTAAAGCTCCTTCTGGACTGCAATCCGAACACCTGTGAGATTCTGGGGCTTGACGAGGACCAATATCTGATAAAATCCACTCTCGGCGCGGAACTGATCGCCAACACGCCGCTTTTTCTCTCCAAGCGCGCGATCCGATCATTCGGCGGATACGCGGATTCGCAGCTCCGCCGCCTGCAAAACGCTCTGGCGCGGGATTCCCTTCCGCAGAGCGAAAAAGAAAAGCACATTCTGAACTCGGTGAACAACGCTATGGAGGATTTCTGCCGCCGATTTTCCGTGAAAAACGCGGGAAGCATCCGGCTGTATATCGATAAAGCCGAAACGCCCGATCTTGAAACCGAAATATTTGTGGACACGGAATTCCGTCATTTTTCCCTGCGCGAATACACCAAACTGTGGGGAACCATGCGGTTTGTAGTGGGTGAATACGACAAAATCGGAAAACGCAACAAGCAGAAGGACGACAATCATCTCAACAAGCACGCCATGCATCTCATCCGGCTCTTTATAATGGGAATCGACATTCTTGAAAAGGGACAGATACGCACCCACAGGCGGGATGATCTGCCCCTCCTTCTGGCTATCCGCCGCGGGGCGTATATGCTGCCGGACGGCACCTTCTCGGCTGGTTTCTATGAGATTCTGGAAGAATACGAGCGGAAGTTCAACGAAGCCGCCCAGAGCACCTCCCTTCCGGATAATCCCGATATGAACGCGGTCGGAAGATTCGTGGAGCGCGTCAATCGGTTTGCTGTGACAGGAGAATGGCTATGAGAGATATACAGAATGAAATAGTGGAAAAACTCCGCGAAATTGAGCGGAGAGAGAATGTACGCATCCTGCACGCGGTGGAATCAGGCAGCCGTGCGTGGGGATTTGCCTCGCCCGACAGCGATTACGACGTGCGATTTGTGTATGCGCGGCAAAGGGACGATTATCTTCGCATCGACGAGCCCAAAGACTTTATCGAATGGCATCTGGACGATGTGCTGGATATCAACGGCTGGGATCTGAAAAAAGTGCTGCTGCAATTTGCCAAGGGGAACGCCACGATCTTTGAATGGAGCGGCTCCCCCGTGGTGTATCGAACCACGGAGGAATGGAAACGGATCGCCGGGGTGGCCATGCGTTATTTTTCGGAAAAGGCAGCGGTCTGTCATTATTACGGCACAGCCAACAACACGCTTCACGAATACCTGATGAAAGAAACCGTCAGGTACAAAAAGTATTTTTACGCGCTGCGTCCGCTGCTTGCCGCCATCTACATCGAGCGCTGCCACACCGCGCCGCCGGTGCTGTTTGCCGATCTTCTCAGGATGGACATTCCGGGCGAATTACGGCAGGCAACCGAAGAGCTGCTT
>CADCON010000251.1 GCA_902803035.1 uncultured Ruminococcus sp. | reverse complement strand
TGCGCGATGGCGGAGTACTTCCGCGAACTGGGACGCGACGTGCTGATTATCTACGACGATCTCTCCAAGCACGCGGTGGCGTACCGCGCCATGTCGCTGCTGATTCGCAGACCCCCCGGACGTGAAGCCTACCCCGGCGATGTTTTCTACCTGCATTCCCGCCTTCTCGAAAGAGCAGCCTGCGTCGCGCCCGAATACGGCGGCGGCTCGATTACCGCGCTTCCGATCATCGAAACGCAGGAGGGCGACGTTTCCGCCTACATTCCGACCAATGTCATTTCCATTACGGACGGACAGATATTCCTTGAAACCGAGCTGTTCCACGCGGGCGTCATTCCGGCCATCAACCCCGGTATTTCGGTCAGCCGTGTCGGCGGTTCGGCGCAGCTCAAAGGGATGAAGAAGGTGGCCGGCGAGCTGAAGCTGCTCTATTCGCAGTACCGCGAGCTGCAATCCTTCGCGCAGTTCGGCAGTGATCTCGACCCCGACACCAAGGCGCGTCTGGCTCTCGGCGAACGCATTGTCGAGGTGCTCAAGCAGAAGCAGAATTCCCCCATCCGCACGGGCTGTCAGGTCGCCATTGTCTACGCCGTCATCAACGGCTATCTCAATGAATACGCCGTCAGCGAGGTGCGGGATTACGAGCAGCGGCTCTTCCTGCTGCTGGAGGATAAGCACGCGGAATGGCTCGACAGGATCGAACACAACCACTTCGACGAATCCGATATAGCCGAGCTGAAATCGGCTCTCGACGATATGCGGAGGTGACGGAATGAGCGCGGACATCAAAAGCCTTCGTTCCAGCATCCGCAGCGTCGATTCCATGCTCCACCTGACCACCGCCATGGGGCTGGTGGCGTCCTCCAAAATTTACCGCGCCAGCGAGGAAATGCTCAAGGCGCGCCAGTACGCCGAAGCCCTGAAGCAAGTGACTTCCACGCTCGCTTCCTGCCCGGAATGCCTGCGCAGCCCCTATATGCGCGCCGAGGGCGAAGGACGTACCCGCCTGATCGTCATTGCGGGCGACAGGGGACTGTGCGGCGGCTATAATTCCAATGTGTTCAAAGCGGCGGCGGAATGCCCCGACGCGGAGAAAATCTGCATCGGCAAGCGCGCCTGCGAACACTTCGGAGGCGAGATGATTCACTGCGGGGGCTACACCTGCGAACAGGGACACGCGCTGGCGGTGAAGCTCTGCGAGGATTTTGCCGCCGGAGCATTCGACCGCCTTGGCATGATCAGCACGGATTATGTTTCCATGATGACGCAGGAGGCGTCCATTAAATGGCTTCTCCCCTTCGAAAAGACCGAAAGCGGCCGCGCGGGCGGCATTGAATTTGAGCCGGACGAGGTGAGCGTCATGAACGCGGCGGTCGTGGAGTACGTCTACGGCATGCTGATGTGGGGCGTGCGGGAGAGCTTCGCCAGCGAGAACGCGGCGCGCAGAATGGCAATGGACAGCGCGGGACGCAATGCCCGCGAAATGCTGGACGACCTGCGCCTGACCTACAACCGTGCCCGTCAGGGAGCCATCACGCAGGAGATCACCGAAATCGTTGCCGGCAGCGGAATATAACAATTCAGTCTGTTTTTTAAGCGCGGAGCTTGTTAAAGTGTGGAGTTTCGGAGCGCCTGCGGCGCTGGAATATAAACGCTCACATATGTTTGCTTAAATATGTGCAGAACCATACGATAACGTAAAAACCGAAAAAAGCGAGCGAATGCGGGCGCATATTTTTCAAGGCGCGAATGCGCCTTCCACACTCCAACCCCCACACTTTTTGAACTCTACACTTACAAAAGGAGTGTAACACACAAATGGCAGAAATCAACACCGGTGTAGTGGTGCAGGTAATGGGACCTGTCGTTGATGTCAGGTTCAGGGAAGGACACCTTCCCGCCATTAACAACGCCCTCACCATTCCGATAGGAGAAAAGAAGCTTACCGTCGAGGTGGCGCAGCACATAGGCGACGGCATCGTGCGCTGCATTGCCATGTCATCGACCGACGGCCTGCAGAGAGGGGTCGAGGTCACCGATACCGAAGGCAGCATCAGCGTGCCGGTCGGCAGGGAAACCCTCGGCAGAATCTTCAACGTGCTGGGCGATACCGTGGACAACAAGCCCGCGCCCGAAGCCAAGGAACGCTGGAACATTCATCGTCCGGCGCCGGGTTATCAGGAGCTTGCTTCCTCCACCGAAATTCTTGAAACCGGCATCAAGGTCATCGACCTCATCTGCCCCTATTCCAAGGGCGGCAAGATCGGCCTCTTCGGCGGCGCGGGCGTC
>CADCON010000250.1 GCA_902803035.1 uncultured Ruminococcus sp. | reverse complement strand
TTGTTCCAAATGTCATCCGTTCTTTACGGGCAAGCAGAAGTTGGTTGATACAGGCGGACGTGTTGACAGATTCAAGAAGCGCTTCGGCATGAAATAAGCGGTTATTGATCCGTCCATTGATTCCCGGTTCTTCGTAACAAATGAAATCGCGGCTCTCCGTTTTTTCCAATTGACCGGAGAGCCGCTTTTTTTGCATTCATTTTTCCGGAACGGCCATCGTCAGCCGCCGATTTCTTCCTTATAGACCTTGTACGAGTAAATCAGAAGGACGACAGTCCCCGCAAAGAGATACCCCAGCAGACAAAAGACGCCGGCTGTTGCCGGGGCGACCGCTGCCGTGACAATTGTCAGCAGTCCGATGCCGGCAATGACAAAACCGCCCAGCCGGTTGCATCTGCGCCACGTGTTGTCGTTGTAAAGACTCCAGGACACACGGAAGCCGAACATATTGTTCCGCCCTGTCTTCGGCATCAGATATCCGAATACAATACACAGAAGCCCGATCAGGATAACGGCCACCCGCACCATCAGTTCCGAATTGACCCTGACCGTATCCGCCTTCGCGTTGCGGTAGGTCATATAAAGAATCCAGAGCTGAAGCGCGCCGAAAGCAGCGGGAACGGCGAGCGACATGATTTTCAGCGACCGGATATTCCTTCTCGCCGCGGCCGCGTCGCTATCGGTCTCCGGCCCTTCGGCGCGTTTTTCGTAATGCCTCATCACGAACGCGCTGACAGCCACAATCAGAATGATGAGCAGCGGCATCAGCAGCAGTTCATATCTGCTTCCCATACGGTCGACCGAGCCGTCGATGTTGTAGTGCACCGGAACCATCTCCGGCATAAACGGCATGACGGCCGCTGTGATCGCCAATGGCAGCAACGCCAGTATTCCCTTCAGAATTTTCATATGAGATTCCTCCTCGTCTATTATCCGCAGCAACGGCGTTTCAGGCGGAGATTCCGCTGACAAAGTAACGGGCCTTTTCTTCGCTGATATCTGAATTGCCGACAATTTTAGCAATGATTTCATCATCTGTCATTCCCAAGGATCTGAGAATGCTGATTGTCATCCGGACGGTGTTCTCAATGCCCTGTTCTTTCCCCTGTTCAATGCCGCGTTCAATCCCCTGTTCAATACCCTGTTCAATACCCTGTTCAATGCCCTGTTCAATACCCTGTTCAATCCCCTGTTCAATACCTTCAAGTCTTATATCATGAATGGCCTTGCACATATCTACATTCTCCTCACTTTCATCAAACGAAAATCCCGACCCGGTGACAGTGCTGATAACTCTCGCCGTTTCCCGGTCAATGGCTCTGAATTTGGCGTCATGTTCCACCAGTGCTTTCAGCTGCTCCTTATCCTCTGCGTATTTGACGAAAAGCAGCACTTCCTTCAGGTCTGACACGAGTTTTCCGGCATCCTCGCTTGTCAGCGATTCGGGAGAAACCAGATTGATTCTGTAATTCGCCGCAAACCGCAATACCGCTTCATCCTTTACCGCCATCATGTCATGCAGAGATTGCGGGCCGTCCCACTTCTTCGTCCCGAAATAAATGACCAACGTAATCACCGGGATGAGCCTGTCGGTCTTATAGAATCCCGAAAGGTATTCTCCCGGCGTCGGATGTGCGTCCCCGCCCGAACGCCTGTGCGCCTTGGCGGTCGCATCCACCTGAGAGGAATACTGAAGAGAATCATACAGCATATTTCTCACCGGCATCGCATAATGAATGTCGGACTGATTCTCTACTCCCAGCAGAAGATAGGCCGCTCTGCTGTCCTTCTTGATAACCCATTGCTTGAACACATCCCGTATTTTCTGCACGGAAGCCTGCGACCCTTCCAGTCCGAAGGGCAGCGCAATAGATGAAGTGTCCAGTTCCTCCAATTCCTCCGGCCGGATCACCTGTTTTCCGTCATAAATCAGAAAGTTAAACGCATCCGCGAATACATCGGGACGTGACATGAACGCTTTCGTCAGCGTATCTTTTTCATTTGCCATCGGTTCACCGCCTCATTTCTCCTGCCTTCTTAGTATATCATTGTTTTTGGCGGTTTTCAAGATACAGATGATGAATATCACTCAATTTTGCCGATTTCTCTTGACCTCCCGGTAAAAATGTTGTAAAATGAATTGGTTATCGGAATACGCTGGATAGTGGGTGCCGCGAGGATACGGCAGACTGATTCCGCGTTTCCCTGGTTCAGCCCGCTTTCCCGCCTGTTTTTGGTGCAAAGGGCTGGCTGCATCCCAATGATCGGAAGGATTTGATAATATGAAGCTTGATAAGCTGGTCGGAGACAGATTTAAGGAAAGACCCGCCGAATGTTCCATTGACAGCCACGCGCTGATGGTGCGCGGCGGATATATGAAATTCATGGCGAGCGGCATTTATTCGCAGTATATGCCCCTGAAGCGCATTCTCCGCAAAATAGAGAACATCATCCGCGAGGAAATGGACGCCATCGACGGGCAGGAGGTGCTCTTCCCCGTCGTCATGCCCGGCTCTCTCTGGGAGGAATCCGGACGCTACAATTCCATCGCAAGCGAGCTGCTCCGCTTCAAGGACCGCAACGGCACCCCGATGGTGCTCGGCATGACCCATGAGGAAGCCGCCGTTCATCTGGTGCGC
>CADCON010000249.1 GCA_902803035.1 uncultured Ruminococcus sp. | reverse complement strand
CGGAAGACGGGAGGTAATTGGTTTGAAGAAAGAATACAAGGCTGTCATTTTCGATCTCGACGGCACATTGCTCAATACCCTTGACGATCTGGCGGACAGCTGCAATTATGTCCTCGCCGGCAAGGGTCTCCGGACATATCCGGTGGAGCAATACCGCGGGTTCGTGGGCAGCGGAGCCGCGATCCTCATGCGGCGCATTCATCCGGAAGGAACCCCGCAGGCCGAGCTGGACGATTCGCTGACTAAATTCAGCGAGTACTACAGCGCGCATAAGGACGTCAAGACCGCGCCCTACCCCGGTATTGCCGACCTGCTGCAAAGGCTGAGGGCGGCGGGCATCCGTCTGTGCGTGCTTTCCAATAAGCCGCACGAAATCAGCGTTCAGATCGTGAAGCAGTACTTCGGCGAGGATACATTTGACATGATTCTGGGCAAATCACCGGAATTTCCGGTCAAGCCCGATCCCGCGTCCTGCCTTTACATTCTGTCGGAGCTGGGGCTTGACCGCGGCGGGGTGCTGTATGTGGGCGACAGCAATGTGGATATAAGGACGGCGAAAAACGCGGGGCTTACCGGATGCGGCGTGTGCTGGGGCTTCCGTTCCGAGGAGGAGCTGCGGGCGGAGGGCGCGGATTATCTCGCGCACACGCCCGACGATATCTTTTTATTGGCGACAGGTGATGCATGATGAAACACAATACGGTTCACAGGGCGGTGCGCGTGATGGCGGCTGTCATTCTCGCGGCATTCATGCTTCAGGCGTCAGCCTGCCAAAGCCGCGAGGTATCGATTGTGCCCCATGAATTCAACCGCACGGAAACGCAGATTCCCAATCCCATGAAGGGCTTTGCCTCCTTCTACGGCAAGGCGGATCAGGATTCCTCGCTGGAATATATCGGCGTGAAATTCAACGAAATCTATACCTACGCGGACGGCGCGGGAGGACTGGATACCGCTGAATTGGATCAGAAGCTCTCCAAGGTCGCCGGAAGGGGACATTCCGCAATCGTGAGAGTGTATATGCTCGATCCCGGCCATGTGGATGACGGGCAGACGGGGCTGTTCTTGCCGGAAACGCTTTACCATGAGCTGAAGGAAGCCGGGGATATCTGTTCCAACAGGGTCGCCGGCGGAACGCTGGAATATCCGGATTTCAACAACGAAAAGCTGATCGGCTGCATGACGGATTTCATCGGAATGTTCGGCAGGAAGTACGACGGCAACCCGGTGATTGCCGTGATTCAGATGGGGCTTTACGGCTCATGGGGCGAGTGGAATATGTCGGAATGCCGGAATCCCCGCTGCGTGATGACCGACGACAATCTTAGAAGGATCATTGAAACATATGTTTCTTCCTTCAAGACTACGAAGCTTATGGGGCGCAATCCCTCTCTCGGCCACGCCAGCGAATATCCGATCGGCTATCACGACGACAATTTCATGTTCAATACATCGGATTTCCATAAGGTCAGCCGGGAATGGAAGGCTCTCCTGAAAAAGCAGGATTACACCTACGGCACCCTGCAGCAGTTCTATGATTTTATCAACGGCGACGGAGGCCGGTACGAGCCGCTGTGGGATTTATGGCAAACCCAGATGTTCGGCGGCGAGCTGTCGGGGCAGATGTACAAGGAGCCGTTCGGTCCCCTTTGGAGCGGCACCGAGCGGGAAGCGCTGGATTACTGCATCGGCCAGTTCCATATGTCGTGGCTGCTGGGCGTGGGATCGGGCGGCATTCCGGATCTGAATTCCGATGAATACACGGAATTCCGCAAGGTTGCCGGGAGCTTCGGCTACGATCTCTACATTGAATCGGTTGCCGCGAAGAACCGTACTTCCAAGCTGGAGGTGATGCTCGGCAACGAGGGAATCGCGCCCTTTTATTACGACTGGCACATCGAGTACCGCATGACCGACGCGCAGGGGAATATGGTGTACAGGTACCGCGAAGAGGATCTCGCGCTGTCCGGGCTTCTGCCGGGGGAAACGGCGTCGTCGGCGTTCTTCATTCCCGAGGATCTCAAGGCGGGCGAATACACCGTCAGTATGCGCTTTGTCAATCCCGCCGAAACCGTTACCGGCAATGTCATGCCCCTCAGGCTTTCCAATGACCATGAGATCCGCAACGGTCTGTATGAGCTGGCCAGGGTGACCATCGTATAATACGAAATCTTCGACTAAAATCAGACATTCTTTGCGGTTTGTTTTGCGCCATGCTTCGTCATCGTCCCAGGCAGGCATCAGCCTGTCGTCGTCCTCTTCCTCGCAGGACACAAAATATCCTCGCAAATAATTGTCTTCTTTCAATCTGAGATGAGTATAATTGAATGAAAAGCAGAAAAGACCTGTGCCGTTCCGCCGGAAGTAACGACGGATCGCGCACAGGTCTGATTTTTTTGAAGGCGCCGTTACGGAGCCTGACCGCCCTGTGGGTCAGCGTATTTTGCGCGCGTCCCTGACCGCTCTGTGGGTCAGTGTATTTTGCGCGCGTCCCTGACCGCCCTGCGGATCTCGGCAAAAACCGCGTCCTCGCCCTTTTCGGCGAGAAGGGTCAGCCAGCTTTCGAGAAGGTCGGAGGTTTCGGGGTGAATGATTCTGCGCTTCTTGCCCTTGAGAAAATACTGAAGGGGAGAGGCGTCGGTGTAATTCTTTTTCATATAGGTCTTGCTGGCGGCCATGCGGTCGCAGAACATCTCGGCGACGAATCTGACCGGCATTCTGACCGGCTGACAGACTCTCGTCACAGGGTCGTAATCGGTCCAGAATTCAAAGTGGTGGCGGTTGCGCCCCTTGTGGTGCATCCACGCCCTGGAATACCCGATGTCCTCGCGCTCCGCCTCGTTGGGGCTTCGCATACCCTGATAGTATTTCACCCCGTTCCAGAATTCGGTGGGGCTGTATTTGCTGAGGTCGTGAAGCAGCCCGCGGAAAGGAATTCCCGCCCGGAAGCAGTTGGCAATCACCTGACGCCGGTGGCTGTTGATGGTGTGAAGATGTCCGAAAAATCTTGCCGCGAAATTCATTTTGTCTGACACTGTCCTTGCATTTGGGATGGTAATATGCTATATCAGAAAATTAATTTTGTCAAGTGGTGATAATTATTCATATTATACATAGAATTTATGATGATAATTCCCGACTTTTGTATAAAATCGGGTTTTTTTCTTCTTTGTGATAATTACATTTGCAATGTCATGAATCATATATTATAATAAAATTGTACAAAGAAAGAAGTGCTTTTTGATGAGTGTGTGATAGCACTGTTTTATCCGCCAGAACCGGGGGGAGTATAGTTATGCAGACAAAACCATTTACCGATTTCGGACTTTCGGAGCCTGTGATGCAGGCGATTGACGACATAGGCTATGAGGAGGCCACGCCGATTCAGACCGCGGCCATTCCCCTTCTCATGAGCGGAAGGGACGTCATCGGACAGTCGCAGACCGGCACCGGCAAGACCGCCGCGTTTGCGATTCCCGCCATCGAGCGCATTCTCGCGGAAGGCGGCAAGGGCGTGCAGACGCTCATTCTCTGTCCGACACGCGAACTGGCGATTCAGGCGTGTGATGAAATACGCAAGCTGACGTGTCACACCGGCTGGATCAGGGCGGCCGCGATTTACGGCGGACAGGACATCGAGCGTCAGATCAGGACGCTTCGCGGCGGCGTGCAGATCGTGGTGGGCACGCCCGGCAGAATCATGGATCATATGCGCCGGCACACGCTTTGTCTGGACAAGGTGAGAACCGCCATTCTCGATGAAGCGGACGAGATGCTTTCGATGGGATTCCGCGAGGATATCGACACGATTTTCGCCGATATTCCGCAGGAGCGGCAGACGGTGCTTTTCTCGGCCACCATGTCGCCCGAAATTCTGGAAATCACCCGGCTCTATATGCGCGACCCGGAGATGATCCGCGTGGTGCGGAAGGCGCTGACAGTCGATGATACCAAAGAATACTACTACAACATTCCGCACACCCACAAGATGGAAGCCCTGAGCCGCCTGATGGACGTTTATCACCCCGAACCGGCGATGATCTTCTGCAACACCAAAAAGCAGGTGGACGAGCTGGTGAGCGAAATGCAGCAGCGCGGATATGTGGCGGAGGGGCTTCACGGCGACATGAAGCAGCAGGCGCGCGACCATGTGATGAATACCTTCCGCAGCGGTAAGGTGGATATCCTGATTGCCACCGACGTGGCGGCCAGAGGCATTGACGTCAGCGGCATCGGCGCGGTCTTCAATTATGACATTCCACAGGATATGGAATACTATGTTCACCGCATCGGCAGGACAGGACGCGCCGGACAACCGGGACTGGCCTTCACCTTTGTCACTGGCTCCCGTGAAATGGCGGAGCTTCGCGGCATCATGAACTACACCGGCAAGGAGATCATCAAAAGCACGATCCCCACCTGCGCGCAGGTGATGGAATGCCGCAGACGCCGCTTTGCCAGAAGCATATGCGCCGCCGTGGAGAATGAGGATCTGAGCGAATATCTGCATATGGTGGAGCAGCTCGCCGACGAGGGAATTTCACCCGTCGAGATTGCCGCCGCGCTTCTGAAATCCGAAATGACCTCCGGCGGGAAGGCCGCCATGCCGACGGAAGCGGACGATTTCATCTTTGCGGGGCACGAACGCCGCAGGGAACGGAATTACAGGGACTCCCGCCGCGATAACGGCAGACAGGGCAGGCGCGACAGCCGTCCCACCGCAAGAATCCATATCAATCTCGGCAGCAGCGCGGGGCTTCTTCCCAAGCACATCGTGGGCACAGTGGCGAATGAAGCGGGCATTCCCGGCAAATGCATCGGGAAAATCGAGATTGCCGAGAAATATGCCACCTTCGATGTGCCGCAGGAGTCGGCGCAGGCGGTGATTGACGTCCTCAACAAGACCCGCGTGATCGGCAGAAGGGTCACGGCCAGGCTCTATAGCGAGCAGTATTGAAGCTATACATAAGAGCCTGTTCAGAATCTCTCCACACGCGTCCTGCTTGCATCTTTTCCGCCATATTTTGCCAAAATCCTCGTTAATACACAAAGTATTGCCTGCGGTT
>CADCON010000248.1 GCA_902803035.1 uncultured Ruminococcus sp. | reverse complement strand
TGTAGCGCAGTTTGGTAGCGCGCTTGAATGGGGTTCAAGAGGCCGTGAGTTCGACTCTCGCCACTCGGACCAGCAATAAACCGTCAGTTGCCGTTTTGCGGTGCTGACGGTTTCTTTTTTCTCTCCATACATCAAAAATTAATAGAATCGACAGCTTTTTGGTCTTGATATTTCGGTGGGAATGGTTTACAATAAATAAACTAGAACCGTCACGGGAGTGGAATAAAATTGTCAGAGCCATTGGATATCAATCACATCAATAAGGAATACAGCCGCATTTCCGAGCTTTTTTTCGCGGTGTGGAATGTCAGTCCGCCGGTCAACATCATCTGGGTAGATTTCGAGAAGCAGCTTGTGATGTGCGGTCAGCACAACAGGATCTGCGATCTGGCGGGCGAGCGGCGGAATACGCAGGCGCAGGGCGGCCGTTTCATCGAGCTGATTTCCTACGACGAGCAGGGCAACGCGATCCGGAATTTCGACAGCTGCTCCTTCGAGGAGGAGCTGCCCTTCCTGCGGGCGAACAAAGCGGACCTTCTCCGCTTTCTGGCGGTGCTGCAGAAAATCGACGTCCTGAGCTGGCGCAACAGCTTTCCGTCCCAGCGGGAAGGCATCAGCTGGCGGCTGGACATCTATTCGGGCAACGGCGGCGAGAAGCATTCCTCCGGACAGGCGAGGTTCCCGGTGGAATGGGCGGAATTCGGCAAATCCATCAGCGACCTGGTGGAAGCGGTCAAGAACGACAATCAGTGATTCCCCGGCATCAATTTGTTTGGAGAGGAATGAGATCCCATGTCAGACATGAACGACGCTTTTGATATACTGAACGAGGAATTATCCCGGCACGATCTGGAGCAGGAGAATGCCCGCCATCTGGAAGCGGTCAGGCGCAGGCAGGCGGCCGCGCAGCAGTCGTCGCGGCAGTCCGCGCCCCCGGCAGGAAGGCTACCGGAGGAGGACTTCTTTGAAGATGACGAGGACGAAGAGAAAAGAAGCGGCTGTGCGGGCAACGCCTTCCGGGTAATCGTCATACTGCTTCTGGCGGGTGCGCTGGCCTGGATGATTTTCATGCCGGCGGGCAGCCTGGGCGAGCTGTGGGGCAAGCTGGGCGATTCGCTATCCGGCGCGTTTGAATGGGCTGTGGGAGCGGCCGGCGTCCGGCAGGGCGGCGGTCACGCGGGCGAAGATGCGGACGGCGGCGACTACGCGGACGAAGCGGCGGACGGAGATCCCGACGCGGCGGAAACCGCGCGGCAGTCAACCGGCGGGAATGACGCGGCGGACGGCGGGGAAACGAACGCGGAACACAGCGCGGACGACTACCGCATTACGGTTTACCGACCGAGCCAGATCGTGATCGTGTACGATTCGGCGGGAAATCCGGCGAAGGTATTTTCCTGTTCGTCGGGCAAATCCTCCACGCCCACGAAGACGGGGGATTACGCCATCCGCGCCAAATACCGCTGGCGGTACATGATCGGGGACTGCTACACGCAGTACGCCTCCTCCTTCAGCAACGGCTATCTGTTCCATTCCATTCCCTACAATAAGAAAAACGCGGCGACCATGTCGAATTCATCGTATGACAAGCTGGGCAATCCCGCCTCATCGGGGTGTGTGCGGCTGTGCTTCCGGGACACCAAATGGATATACGACAACTGTCCCATCGGCACCAAGGTCAGCGTGGTGGACGAAAACGCCCCCGCCGGCACGGTTCCCGACATCATTCCGGAGCGCATCAAGGACAAGGCCCACAGCGGCTGGGATCCGACCGACGATGATCCGGACAGTCCCTACAACCGCTGACCGCGCAGCCTGATTCCCACTTGAAATAACGCGTCAAAATCCGGACCTTCCGAATAAAACCCTCCTCCGGGGCAGACAATGTAATTGTGTGAATGATTTCGGGGGGAAGTGATGGAAATTGCCGGTTGCGGGCATCATCAGATTATCCATTCGTCAGGCAGAAGGCAGGCGGTGCAGAATCGCCGCTTTCTGCCTGCTGTATCTTTTATCACTGGCGGGAACGCTGCTGGCGGCGGTCGGTTCGGCGCGCATGGCGCGCATGGTGCCGATTGCCGCGGCAGGACTGCCGGTTTCGGCCGCGCTGCGGGGCGTTCTCACGCGGGAGCTGTACCTGCTGGCTTCGCGGTATCTCGCGCCGGGCGGGAACGGCGGGGGCGGAAAGCCTTCCGTCTTCTTTGCCGCGGCGGGGGAAGCGGGAATGGCGGCCCTCCGTCTGGCGGCGGACGCGGCGCTTCTTGTCCCCGCGTGGGTCACCTTCCGGGCGGGGGTCAGGTACTATTCGCTGAGCGGGGACAGGAACGGCTTTCTGCTTCTGCTGGCGGCGTCCATGCTGCTGGGTGGAGCGGGTCTGCTCTTTGCGCTGCTGCTCCGGTGCCGGCTGTCCTGTGCCGTCTTTCTCCGCCTGAGCGGGAATTGTCCCGGCACGGCGGCGGCCATCGACGGTTCATGGGAGCTGACGAGGGGACGCTGCGCCGACCTGCTGCGGCTGAGGCTGCTGACGCTGCCCGGAGGCCCCGGCCTGCGGGAACTCGCCGTGATGAACGCCGCCAGCGCGCTGCTGCGGGCGCACGGAACGCCGAAGCCCCGGAGCGTCCGTGTGGGACTGGTGCCGGGGGCGCGGGGCGGGCTTGAGGTGGAGCTGCTGCCGCCGGGTCAATGATTCATATTCCGTTTTCAGAAAGGTTCTGATGCAAAATGGCAAAGCTGCGCGTGGCGGGCATTATCCCGGAATCGGTGGTTGACGGGCCGGGATTCCGCTATACGGCATTCACACAGGGGTGCAGGCACAACTGCAAGGGCTGCCACAACCCCCAGACGCATGATTTCAGCGGCGGGTACGACGTGGACACGGACGATCTTCTCGCCGAAATGCTGGAGGACCCGCTCATCCGGGGCATGACCTTTTCGGGCGGCGATCCTTTTGAACAGCCCGCCCCGCTGGCCGATCTGGCGCGGAAGGCGCATGAAGCGGGGAAGGACGTCATGGTTTACACGGGCTACACCTATGAGCAGCTTCTCGCCCGGGCGCAGGAGGACCCCGCGACCGACGCGCTTCTCCGGCAGACGGATATCCTGATCGACGGCCCCTTCATACTGGAGCGGCGCAATGTGGAGCTGCGGTTCCGCGGGTCGGACAACCAGCGGGTAATCGACGTTCCGCAGTCGCTCAGCCGCGGCGAGGTAGTGACATTTGAATTTGAATAAGAGCGAATAAATGCGAAGGCTCCCGGGAATGATAGTAACGCAATATCATCCGAAGGGAGCTTTTTTATATGGAAAACACAGGAAAGACCGAAGCGGCGCGGGACATGGAGAATGTGGAGAACAAACGGCACGACGACACGGAACGCCTGCTGCGGGAATGCAACGCCGGCATCAGGATGGGCATTTCGTCCATCGACGAAGTGCTTCCGAAGGTGCGCGACAGCCGGCTCAAGGGCATTCTGGAGAGCAGCCGGCGCGAACACGCCGATCTGGGGGACGAAACCCACGAGCTGCTGCTGAGATACGATTGTGACGCCAAGGAGCCGCATCCCGTGGCGAAGAGTATGTCGTGGCTGAAAACCAACGTCATGCTGCTGGTCGATCCGAGCGACAGGACGGTTGCCGACCTGATGACCGACGGCTGCAATATGGGCGTGAAGTCGCTCAACGGCTATCTCAATGAATACGCCCTTGCCGATTCCAGGGCGCGGCAGATCACCGGGCGGCTCATCGACGTCGAGGAACGCATGGCGGATTCGATGGCGGAATTTTTATGAGCCGCCGTCCGTCGCGCGTAAAGTCAGAACAAGCCGGAATGCGTCCTGCTTCCGGCTTGTTCTGGCAGTTCCAAAAGCCGGATGCCAACCGGTAAAGCGTGGACTTCCTCAGAGAGGGGG
>CADCON010000247.1 GCA_902803035.1 uncultured Ruminococcus sp. | reverse complement strand
CTGCGGAGCGGGCTGTGGCTTCTGCGGAGCGGGCTGTTGCTTCTGCGGAGCGGGCTGTTGCTTCTGCGGAGCGGGCTGCGGCTTCTGTGGAGCGGGCTGTTGCTTCTGCGGAGCGGGCTGCGGCTTCTGTGGAGCGGGTTGCGGCTTCTGCGGAGCGGGCTGTTGCTTAGCCTGAACGGGCTGACGAAGCTCGCCGGTTTCCGCATTGATTCCGGGAGCCGCTGAATCCGTCTGCGCTTCGCCGGAATGTGTTTCTCCGTCAGAGCCGCCGTCCGATTCCTCTCCGGGGTGTTCTTCCTCTCCGAAGAGATCGGTTTTGGGTTCTGCGGAAGGAGCGGGTGCCGGCTCGTTCATTTCGCTGATCTGGCGGCTGAGAATGGGGACGTATTCTTTCAGGAGCGGGTAGACGACCTTTTGGCGGAGACACCACAGCACAAGGAGAATGATTCCCAGAAGCGTCAGCAGAATGCCCGGAACCAGTCCGCTCGTGTGGTAATCCAGCGTAACGGTGTGCGCGCCCGCCGGAAGATTGACGCCCACCAGCGCGTCGCCGATGGGAATGATTTCGGCGCGCTTTCCGTCCACGGTTGCGGTCCAGCCGTCGCTGTAGGGAATGGAAGTGAACATCACGCAGTCCTTGTCGGCTGAAATGCTGCCGCTGAAATGGCCTTCGGCATACTCCGTGATATTCCACTGGTTGCTGCCAAGTGTGCTGATGGCATTTCCGAGAGCCTCCGCGTCAATGCGGGCAAGGAAGATATTGCCGCTGCAGGTGGATTCGGAATCCACGGAAATGCGGACCTCCGTACCCTCGGAAAGCCGTCCGAGGTCAATGATATACGGCTCGTAAGGAGTGACGTTCCAATTGGAGCTGCCGACATTCACATTGATGGTGCTTGCGGCGCGGCAGTCGACATAGACATAATACTGCGCCTTTTGCGTAATGGTGCCGAGCGCGGTGAAGTTGCCGGAATCCCCGAGGCATTCGGCGTAAAAATACGTGCCGGTGATCTCGGTGTCCATGGCGTCCTGTGTTTCCACCTGCGTGTCGAGCATATAATAGACCGGCGCGCTGTTGGCGGCGTATTCCACCAGCTTGTTCTGCACCTCAAAGGGATTTTCGTATTTGTCGGAATTATTGGTGGACCAGTAGACAATATCGCTGTCGACGGTGAATCCACGGGAGAGCGCGAGGGTGTTTTCATAGATGTAGCGGTAGCTTCCGGTCTGGTTGGACACCTGATCCAGATAGGTCAGCTGCGCGTGATTCCGCAGTTCGTGACCGAATGCCACGTACCTGACATTCAGTATGGAATCGGAAAGCGGGACGAAGCTGTTGTAGATATAGCTGTTGACCCCGTTGATGGCGTATCCCAGTTTGCCCATGAGCGTGGTGGTTGCCTTGGGATTGCTGGAAGCGAAGACCGTCAGCCCGGAATAATTGTACAGGGCGTTGTCGTTGCAGGTCTTGCGGGGGAGAATCTCCATGCGGCTGCCGTCCTTGTTGTAGCGGGCGACGCGATTGACCGCCAGCTTGTTGATGTCGTAATCCTCGACGAATGCCGCGCGGTCGGTAAAGACTTCATTGTCGTTCAGCTCGTGTATCATTTTCACTGAGTTGGCGCTCATCTCAAAGAAGCACAGCGCGAGGGCGACCGTAAGAGCGGTGCCCTTGGCGGCATACTTTCCCACAGGGAAGGCACCGAAAATCACGGCGTAAAGCCCCGCCGCGCCAAGGCTGTACCAGATGGTGGTATAGCCGCCGCTGATGCCGGTCTTCTGTTCGATGATAATCAGACCGGCGACAATGACGAATGCCCTGAAGATTTCCTCCTTGCCGATGCCGTCGATCTTGTCAAGTGCCTGAACCGCGATGGCGAGCATGACAAAGCAGACCAGGAAGGAATTGCGGTAGGGAAGGTCATTGGGAAAATGGAACCCGTGGAAGGCGAAATTGGTCCAGTTGTTCGCCATCAGCACGACAAGGAGTCCCAGAAGTCCGCCGAAGCAGACCCTTGTTCTCAGCCGTATCCGGCGGCAGGTGAGGAAAACGGCGATGAGAAGGATGGCCATGACCGAGCAATAGACATTCGGCAGGTTGTCGCCGCGTTCTGTGGGAGAATTGCCGTAGAGCACGCGCGAGAAGATATCCATAAAGTCGAAATTGCTTGTGACGGCGCGGGCGAATTTATCCTCCGCGCCGGATGTTTCCCGCAGGGAGATGGCGGTCGGCAGAAGCAGCCACATCGAGAGCATTCCCCCGACGACCGACGTCCATACGAATCGTCCGAAATGCTTCAGATAGGCGACCGCTTTCCGGTCGGAGGGAATGCCGGCGAATCTGTCGCTCAGTTCAAATGTCCTGAACAGATACCACATTACCAGGAAAAGACAGATCATGTAGCCGATGTAATAGTTGGAGGTAATGGCGAGTCCCAGCGTGATGCAGTAGAGCAGGGGGCTTTCGCCCTTCATGACCTTTTCCAGGCCGTAGACGATGAGGGGCAGCAGCACCAGGCAGTCCAGCCACATCACGTCCCATGAATAGGCGATGAAGTAGGCATTGAGGGCGTATGCCACAGAGAGGGCGACCGTGCCGTAGTCATTCTTTTTGAATACGCCGCGGCAGAAGATGTCAAAGGTCGCGCCGGCGGAAGTGATCTTCAGCACCTCGATGAGGGCGATCGCCTCGGTCAGGCCGCTTCTGGGGAAGATCAGCGCGATGATGTTGTAGGGGCTGCTGAGATAATAGGCGATCAGCGGGAGGAATCCGCTTCCCATGCCGACGCTGTCCGAATAGGTCATTGACCCGAAGGACCACACCTTTTCACGCATGAGCGAGAAGAAGGCGGAATACTGATGATGCATATCGATGATCATCACCGATTCCTCGCCAAAGGGGTAGACCCCCAGCGCGGTGTAGCAGACAGCTATTCCGCAGAAGGAGAGAAGCGCGGACATCCAGATGTAATAATGCTTTATGCCCGGTACGCCGCCGTCAAACATGGCGTGGCAGATGATCAGGGCGAGAATGCCGGCGGAAATTGCCGAAATCAGGCTGAACCATGCCGAACCTTTGCTGGCGATGCAGGACACATAGGTCACCAGCATGATCATGAAGAAGGACAGGACGTATTTGAGGACCGACACAAAAGAATCCACGCCTTCCGAAGGATCACGCAGTGTTTTGGGCGATTGCTGTTCCATAACCAATTCCTTTCTTGCTATACTGTTATTGTTCGCGTAAAGCGATAGGACAACAGTTTTTTAGATATTATGATTATTATATCACAGCTAACAGTCAATTAATAGTAAATAATCGGTAAAATTTTTATCGTGCTCAGGAAAGCAGAAAGATCCGTCGGTACAGCTTATTCACCCCAAAAGGCCGCCGCGCAGAAAATGGCTTTCCACGCGGCGGCCGTCGTGTCATATGGATTTTTCCGGATTCTTGGCTGCATATTCCGCCAGAGCGTCATTGATGTCGTCACAGAACTTCTTGTCCTGTATATACATGACGGCGCCCACGGCTGTAAAAATGGCGAATATCATCAGCACCATGATGACGGCGGTCTTGATTGAATTGACCATCCCGATGAAGTAACCGGCGGTCAGCAGGCAGATTTCAAGAATGACCAGCTCGGCGAAATTGTAGAGGAAGAAACGCAGCCCGGTGCCCCTCACCTTCATGAAGAAGAAATCCAGCAGCAGCGGCAGACTTCCGAGCGCTCCGAAAACCGGCGGCACAAAAAGCGTCAACACGCTGACATATACATTTCTGTAAAAAAACACAGCGGAAACCGCCATGCCGATGATGATAAATGTCACGATCATAAAATAAGTGGGAATGATCTTCTTGAAAAAATAATCCCTAAAGCTCATTGACCTTGCCTCCCAGCAGTATTTTTTTGAGTTCGGCGGCGTACTGCCGCGAAATGATCACCCGTTCGCCGTTGCAAAGCTCCGCTTCAAATTTCCGTCCCGGCGAGGGCGATATGCTTCTGATCTTGGTCAGATGCACCAGCACCGATTTTGACACGCGGGTAAAGCCCTTCCCCGACAGCCGTTCCTCGTATTCGTAGAGCCTGCCGCGCACGTCCACGACGTCGCCTTCGGTGTAGGCGAAGACCTTTTCGTCCACAGCTTCAAAATACAGAATGTCCGACAGCGGCAGAATGACAGACTTCCCATGGGTGATGCCGCTGATGTTGCCGCCGACGCTTTCGGCGTGGTCTCGCAGGTTGATAATCTCCTGTGTCACCTCGCAGCAGTCGATCGTGACCAGTTCGTCGGCCTTGTCGGATACTTGATGAATGACTGTTTTCATGAAAAAGGCTCTCCCCTTAGCGCACGCGCAGGCGCGTGCTGAATAAATAATGAATGGTAGACAGTGAAAAACGAATAACGAATAACGTCAGAAGGCGCGCTGCGCCTTGAATATTTTATAATCCAGCGCGCAGCGCTCCTTTATTATTCATTTTTCATTTTTAAGTCTTAAGTCTTCAGTTAGCGAACGAATGTGAGCGCATTAATGTGAGTGCCTTAATAGACGTCCTTGATGCGGGGAACGAAGCGGCCGTCGTTCTTGAGGTAGCAGTCGAACCATTCCCGGACGCAATTGTTGGTAATCTCAATGGCTTCACGCGCGTCGCGGTCGCCTGTGCCGAGCATACCGGCGAGTGTGGGAGAGAACATGGGCAGATCAGTGAAATTCATGTGTGCTGTACCCTCGACGACGACGGTCTTTGCAAGTTTTGCGTGTTCCACGGTGTAGAAGTTGACATAGATATGATCGTCATCCTCGGTGTAATTCACGTTGCTGTTGTAGTGATCCAGTGCCATCATGTTGAGAAGGGGCTTCTGGTATTCGTCCTTGATGAATTGGTACTTGCCGTTTTCCACGCCGGTGTACATTCCGAGGAATGTGCCGGCCAGCACGACCACCGCGTCGATCTCGTCTCGGGTTCTGCCCAGCTCCACGGCGGTGGCGCCGCCCATGGAATGTCCGTAGGCGCCGATGTGTTCGAGGTCGATCTTCCGGAAGAATTCGTCCTTGCCCTCTGCCACGTTCTTTTCGATGGTGTCCAGAATGAAATTGGCGTCGCCCATGCGGACTTCCATCCATTTCTTCACGAGCTGGTACTCGTCCTCGGTGGCGTATTTGCCGTTGGTCGCGTCGATCGCTTCCTGAATAAAATCGGAATTGACGATTTTGGCGGTGCCGTCGGTTTCCTCGGTGTAAAATGCGTGGTAGGTGTGGCTGATGCTGGCGACGATATAGCCGTTGGAAACAAGTTCCGCGTAGGAGGAGTAATTGGACTTCTCAAAGCCGAACGCACCATGGGAGAAGAGCACCAGCGGGCATTTTCCCGTGGCTTCCTCCGGATAGTAGAAGGTGACGGTGACGTTTCTCTTGCTGCCGGAATCGTCGAGGGTTTCCACGCGGCTTTCGTCCGTCCAGGTGTAGACCTTGTTGGCGATGGCCTTGTACTCGCCCGTGGTCGGGAGCTCATGATAGGGCGGGAAGAGAAGCAGCGGAACGAAGGCAAAGAGCCAGAGGAAGCTCTTGAGAATCATTCTGCCGATGACCTTGCCCTTCTTGAAGGGAGCCTCATCCTTCTTGCGGAGATATTTGACCAGACCGAAGGTGCCGAACAGAATGAAGATTGCCATGAGGGTGAACAGCGCGAACCACTGGAAATTCGTGGAGCGGGGGGACACGAGATAATAGAGGGCGATGGCGGCCGCCTGCGCGAGACACCAGATGCGGGCTTCCAGGCGGGCGCGGCTCTTTTTGACGAAGCAGTAGACGAGCAGCGCGATTTCGGAAAGAATGGCGATACCTAACATTGTTTTGACCATGGTGAATACCTCCTGAATGATTTATTCTGAATGGTTTTGTTTGCTTTCTGTGAATTTCTCTTAACCGGTTTCGATGGTTATATTGTAGCAGAATATTTTTAATTTGCAATACTCCGGAGGATAACCTGCCCATTTCAGGGATAAGATGTCTGCAATAAACGGCTTTGCGGCGATTATTGACCAAAACAGGTCTTTTTGTATGCCATATCAGCTCGGATGATAAAAAAGTTCGTAAATTTATTGTAAAAAGCTATAGACTAATTTAAAATTGTCATGTATAATATAGTAGGCAATCAATATAGATTCAATTTTTCATTGGGGGAATCAGTTATGCTGCCAAATTGGCTCTGGATCATCATCATGCTTTCGGCTTTTGCCGCGTGTATGGTTTTTCTTGAATTGAACAGAAGCAAGTACGCGCTGTCGATCACGCACAAGGCGGTGACAGTCAACGGTCTGCCGAGAGTTCTTGACGGAATGAAATTCGTAGTGATAAGCGACCTCCACAATATGTCCTTCGGCCAGGCCAATTCCGAGCTTGCCAGAAAGATCAGGAGGGAACACCCCGATTACATTCTGTTTGCCGGAAACATGGGCGACGCTAAGGCCGCCGAGTTGGACGCCTTCTATGATTTTCTCGACTCCGTGGGCAGGGATATCCCGGTGGTCATGGTGCCGGGCAAGGAGGATCTCCGTCTGGGCAACGGCACGCTGCACAAGAATTTTGTCAGATCCGTCAGCGAAGCGGGCGGCGTCATTCTCAATAATTCCCGCGCCGAGATGAACGTGGACGGCGAGAAAATCTATATTTACGGATTCTGCCCCAAGCTCAGGGAGGATCCCAACAGGCCGGTCAAGGACTGGAAATTTGAAAAGGTGCGTCCGAGCGATGTGGTTGACGCGCTGGGCGAATGCCCTCAGGATGCGACCGTGCTGATGCTGACCGGTTATCCAAAGGGGCTTGACGCGTATTCCCGCTGGGGCGCGTCGGTGGTGTTTGCCGGAGGAACGCACGGCGGCTATTACAGAATCCCGTTCATTGACCGCCTGATCAGAAACCAGAAGATCGCCTTTATGTCAGGCGAGTACCGTGCCGGTCGCTGCAAGATGTATGTCACGCGCGGTCTGGGAAGCCCGTCCAAGATCCGCTTCAACAACCCGCCTGAGATTTCGGTCATCAGCGTTGCCAGACCCAACAGTCCGCTGCTCAAGACCATGCCGGTCAGCACCGACAGCGCGTATGAGGTATTTATGTATTGGGCCAGGTCGGAAGGCAGAGCCATCCGCGAGCTTCTCAGCGAACGCACAGACGCGCTTCACGATTGGTGGGATAATCTTACCAACAAAAAGAAGTCGGTCTATGCCAGAAAGGGCGATGAAAAGAGAGAGAGAAAGGTCTATATGTCCCCGCAGGAGCGTGCGAAGGAGAACGCCCGCCGCGCTATGAAGGGCAGCGGTCCGGTTCGCAGGGTTTCCAGAGTGAAGACTCGTTCCGAATACATAAGCGAGCTTCAGGCAGAAGTGGGAAATGCCGACGCCGTCCATTCCTATGACAGGTTCAAGACGGCTGAGGAGATTGAAAGCATCAAGGTTTTCGGGGATCTGAAAATCTGAGTCGTTACGGCGGATTACCTTATGCAGGCGGATGAAACGCTCGTCAGCCTGCATGAGGAAAAGATCCGCCTTTTTATTTCATGAATGAAGAAAGGCTGTGCGGTATGGCGGTTGTCATTAAAAACGCGACGATTGTGAACATTGACGAGGAAATTCACGGCGATATCGTGATGCGAGATGGCGTATTTGTCCGGGTCGGCGGCAACGCCGTTGCGGAACCGGAAGATACGGTGGTGGAAGCGGAGGGCCTTTGCGCCTTCCCGGGACTGGTGGATATGCACGTTCACCTGCGAGACCCCGGTCAGACCCACAAGGAGGATATTCTGTCGGGCTGCGCGGCAGCGGCTGCCGGCGGCGTAACCTCGCTGGTCTGTATGCCGAATACGTCCCCCGCCGTTGACAGCGCGGAAACAGTGGCGTATATTGTCAATAAGGCGAAGGCGACCGGCATTCATGTGTATCCCGCGGCCGCCATCACCTTTGGTCTGTCCGGCAGCGGCTGCTGCGATTACGAAGCCCTGAAGAAGGCGGGGGCGGCTGCCCTCTCTGACGACGGACGACCCGTGGAGGACGACGGGATGCTGCTGAATGCCCTGAGGGAAGGCGAAAGGCTGGGGCTTCCGGTGCTCTGCCATTGCGAAGACCTGACACAGGCGGCGGGCGGCAAGGTGCATGAAGGCAGGGCGTCGCGGCTTCTGGGCGTGAAGGGAATGTCGTCGGCGTCGGAATACGCGGATATCGAGCGCACCATTTCGCTTGCCGAAAGCGTGGGCGCGCGGGTGCATATCTGCCACGTCAGCACGAAGGAATCGATCGACGTGATCCGCAGAGCGAAGGCGCGCGGGGTGAAGGTCACCTGCGAGACCGCGCCGCATTATTTCATTTACACCTGTGAAAAGGTGCTGGGGCGCGACGCGGACTACCGCATGAATCCCCCCCTGCGCGAGGAAGCCGACAGGCTCGCGGTGATCGATGGGCTGCTGGACGGTACCATCGACGCGATTGCCACCGATCATGCCCCGCATTCACCGGAGGAAAAGGCGGATTTTGTCAAGGCGCCCAACGGCGTGATCGGCATGGAAACATCCCTCGCCGCGACCCTGACATTCCTGCGCGATCAGCTTTCGCTCCCTGAGATTGCAAGGCTGATGTCGTTCCATCCGGCCAGAATCCTCGGCATACCGGGCGGTGAAATCAAGATCGGCGCGCCGGCGGATCTGACGCTGGTGAATCTCAGTGAAAAATGGATCGTTGACCCGACGCGGCTTCACGGCAGGTCGAGGAACGCGGTTTTCAAGGGAGAAGAGCTGACCGGCAGGGTCAAAGCGACCTATTGCGGCGGCAAAAGGGTATTTTAACGGGATCCTGAAAAAATGATTGCATATTTCAGACGAATGAATTATAATAGATAAAATAAACCAAGGAAAGGAAATATGGAAAAATGTCATTTAATCCGCTTATTGAAAAAATCATCGCAATGAAGAATCCCACCGTGGCGGGGCTTGATCCGAAGCTCGATTATGTGCCGCAGTATATCAGGGAGAAGTGCTTTGAGCAGTACGGCAGAACGCTGGAGGGCGCGGCGGAAGCTCTTTTGGAATTCAACAAAGGTCTCATCGACGCGCTGTGTGACATCGTACCGGCGGTCAAGCCGCAGATGGCGTATTATGAGATGTACGGCTGGCAGGGGGTGAGAACCTTCACCCGCACAGTGGAATATGCCCATTCCAAGGGAATGTACGTCATCACAGATGGCAAGCGCAACGACATCGGCGCGACCATGGAGGCTTACGCGGCCGGTCATCTGGGAATGACCGATATCGGCGGCGAATCATTTGCCGCATTCGGCGCAGACGCGCTGACGGTCAACGGCTATCTTGGATCGGATGGCATCGAGCCGCTTCTCAAGGTCTGCGCGGCGCAGGACAAGGGCATATTTGTGCTGGTCAAAACCTCCAATAAATCCTCCGGCGAGCTGCAGAATCTGCTTCTCGAAGGCGGCGAGAGCATTTACGGGCGCATGGCGTGTATGTGCGACGAATGGGGAAAGGATGTCCCCGGAAAGTACGGCTTCACAGGCGTGGGAGCCGTGGTCGGCGCGACCTATCCGGAGCAGCTCACAGAGCTTCGCATTGAGCATCCGTCCATCTTCTTTCTTGTTCCGGGCTACGGAGCGCAGGGCGGCGGCGCCAAAGGGCTTGCCGGAGCCTTCAACAGCGAAGGACTCGGCGCGGTGGTCAATTCATCCCGCGCGATCATGTGCGCTTATAAGAAGGAAGGCTGTGACGAGTCCGATTTCGCTGGCGCGGCACGGCGCGAGGCTCTCCGCATGAGAGAAGACATAGGCAGCGTGCTGTGATGCTTCTCCTATGAGCAGAAAAAGATGGGATGAATACGATGATTACGACAGCTACGACAATTTCAGTGACTATGATTTTTACTACGGCAGCGGCATCAACCGCGAATACCAGCGGGGCAGGAAGAACAGCGGCGGCGGTGAATATCAGAGGAACGGGGATCATCGTGGCGGACGGGATCATCGGAATGAGAGATTCCGCTACGGCGCACACGATTCCAGGCGATTCCGGACGGATCAGGATGAATACGGCGGGAATGACAGAGCGCGCGGAAATGAGGAAGTCGGATCAGGCGTTATGTACCTTCTGATGACGCTGTTTTTTGCCGTGTTAGCGGTTTCTGTAATACTGGGTAAAATGACTTTCAACAAGCCGGAAATGACGGTCTCCGAACCTGATTCCGCGCCGGTTTCTTCCATGGATACGGCTGTTTCATCCGAAACGATGTCCTCTGAGGAACAGAAAATCGAGGATGAGCTTGTCGCCATGACGTTGGAGCAGAAGGTCGGTCAGCTTTTCATGGTCCGGAATAACGGCAAGGGGAGCTTCTCTGACACTTTATACCAGACAAGCGCGGGGGGCGTGATTCTCTTTGCCAATGATTTTAAGGGCAAGACAGCCGATGACGTCCGTGATATGATTTCGGGGTTTCAGGCCGATTCCGACGGCAGAATGTTTGTCGCGGTGGACGAGGAAGGCGGCACAGTGGTGCGTGTCAGCAGCAATCCGAAGCTCAGGAGCAGCAAATTTCTTTCTCCTCAGCGGCTCTATGCCAAGGGCGGTTTTGACCTGATCATTTCCGACACGCAGGAAAAATGCGAGCTGCTGAATTCTCTGGGAATCAATATGAATATGGCTCCGGTGGCCGACGTCTGCACCTCTTCCTCTGCGTTCATGTACAAGCGGGCATTCGGGAAGGGCGCGGAGGAAACCGCCGAGTATGTTGCCAAGGTGATTGATACTATGGGCGGAACCAAAGTTGCGTCATGCGTCAAGCACTTTCCGGGCTATGGTAACAGCAAGGCTGACACGCACAAGGGGCTTGACGTGAACGACAAGAGCCTTGAAGAACTGAAGGAATGCGATCTGATTCCGTTTGAAGCGGCCATCAGAGAGAATGTAGACGCGATTATGCTGACGCACACGGTCATCAACGCGGTGGACGAGGATCACCCCGCGTCGCTGTCAAAGGACGTCGTGGAAATGCTGCGCGGCGACATGGGCTTCGACGGACTGCTGATCACCGATGGTCTGGAGATGGGAGCGGTCATCGAATACAGCGGAGGCGACAGCGGCAAGGTTTGTGTTATGGCGGTTCTGGCAGGCGTGGATATCCTATGCGACCCCAAAAATCCCGTGTCGGATTATAATGCCGTTCTGGAAGCGGTCAGAGCGGGCGATATCTCTGAGAGCCAGATAGATGATTCCGTCCGGAGAATCATCAGGACAAAGATCCGGCTCGGACTGTATGAATGATCATGGCTGAACAGAAGAAAAATCCATTCCCTGGGGATGATTTCCCGGGAATGGATTTTTTTACGCACCTTGTTTACAGAACAAGTCCTTTGATCTTGGTGAAATCGCCGTCCATCACGCGGTAGGTCGCGGGAATGTCAGCGCCGGTGGGGTCGGTGAGCTTGGGTGATATGTCCGAATGGATGTAGAGCGAATCCATGCCGATGATGTTCGCGCCGAGAATATCGGTGTTCGCGTCGTTGCCGATCATGATGGATTCGGCGATGTCCAGCCCGTAGCGTTCCACCACCGTGCGGAAGAAGCGTTCCTCCGGCTTGCAGAGGCCTTCGTCGGACGAAAAGACAATGCCGTCGAACCGGTCGAAAATGCCGAGGGCGATCATTTCATGCTTGGTGAACATCTCTTGCGCGTTGGAAAGCAGATAGACCTTCCTTCCCGCCGCGTGAATGGCGTCGAGAAAGTCGGTAACGCCGTCGTACAGGCAGAGAAATTTGGTGGAAATGACGCGGAAGGTCTGTCCGATGGCGCGGATGGTTTCCATCGGCAGCTTCACGCCCTTCTCCCGGAAGAGGTCGTCAAAGACATATTCGAGCTGGATTTCCGGGTATTTCGCGCCGTTTTTCTCCCGCAGCCGTTGGGTATGTTCTCCGCACAGCCGAAGGTAGGCGGCGCGGAATTCTTTGGGCGTATAGTGCGCGCCGTGATAGGCATACAGCTCGGCAACCTTCTTCCAGAGATAGGGCTTGCCCTCGTTGGTGTTGATGTCCACCAGTGTGCCGTAGAGATCGAAGATATAATTCCGGTACATTTTTTCTAGGCTCCTTCAAAAAAACCGGACAGGCAGTTTTCTTTTTGGGAAAGTGTCTGTCCGGTTTTCTATGGGTTTCATTTCAAAGGGAAAGCGTGCGCAATGCGCTCATTATTTTGCGATGAGCGATACGCCCGTCATTTCCTCCGGCTGTGCGATGCCGAGCACCTCCAGCATGGTCGGCGCGATGTCGGCAAGGCAGCCGCCCTCGCGGAGCTTGCAGTCGTAGCCCACCACGCAGAACGGAACGGGATTGGTCGAATGCGCGGTGAAGGGTTCGCCGTTCTCGTCGAGCATCTGATCGGCGTTGCCGTGGTCGGCTGTGATCATCACAACGCCGCCCATCTTGTTGACAGCCGCTTCCACCAGATCGCCCACGCAGGTATCCACCGCTTCGACAGCCGCCTTGGCTGCGTCGAAGATACCGGTGTGTCCGACCATATCGCAGTTGGCGAAGTTGACGATAATGATGTCGTACTTGCCGGAAAGCACGCACTCCACCAGCCTGTCGCGCACTTCATACGCGCTCATTTCCGGCTGAAGGTCATAGGTCGCAACGGCAGGAGACTTGACAAGCACCCTGTCCTCGCCCTCGTACACCTTCTCCACGCCGCCGTTGAAGAAGAAGGTCACATGCGCGTACTTCTCGGTTTCGGCGATGCGGAGCTGGGTCATTCCGAGAGAGGAAATGTATTCGCCGAGCGTATTCTTGAGCGACTGCGGCTTGAATGCCACATGGACATTCGGCATGGTCGCGTCGTACTGGGTCATGCAGACGTAGTAGAGCGGGAACATACCGTTTCTGCGCTCGAAGCCCTTGAATTCGGGGTCAACCAGCGTGCGGGTGATCTCTCTGGCGCGGTCGGGGCGGAAGTTGAAGAAGATCACGGAATCGTTCGCCTTCATGCCGGCGCCTTCGGTGCAGACCACCGGAATCACGAATTCGTCGGTGATGTTCTTGCCTTCCTCGTCGATCTGCTCAT
>CADCON010000246.1 GCA_902803035.1 uncultured Ruminococcus sp. | reverse complement strand
GTGGAGCTGGTGGACGGACTTGAACCCCCGACCTGCTGATTACAAATCAGCTGCTCTACCAACTGAGCTACACCAGCGAATAGCCGCCTCAAATCAAGTGCTTATATACTATACTACATCCAAAGGCTTTTGTCAAGCTCTTTTTTTGACTTTTTTGATTTTTTTATTTTTTCTTTAGGTTTGTTGAATTTGTAAATTTATTTGAAATCCGGCTTTTTTCTTGAATTCTTCATCAGATTGTGATATAGTATATATTAAATCATTATCGGCAGATTGTGCGAAAGGGGATTTTGTTTTTTGATGAAATGGTTCAGAATGCTGCTGGCGGCTGCGCTGTGCCTTATACTTTGCTGGGCGATGGCGTCATGTGAAGTCAGCGGCGACGATGAAGAGGACGTGGAGGGGGTTTCCTCCCAGACCGAGGAAAGAGCACCTACAGAGCTGGAAACGCTGGTGCAGGACGAGGTCTTTCAGAAGCAGGTAAAGGCGTTGTCCGAAACATACGAAGCGAAGGGCATGAGAATTGAGGTGACCGCTGAAGGCGATTCGGTGGTCTACAAGATCATTTACACGGTCAATATCGACGAAAAGAAAGACAAGCAGGAGCTGGAAGAGCACCTGGAAAGCAAGGCGTTCCGGACGTCGATTGACAGCGTGCTTCGTTCCTTCAAAGCGCAGGTGCCGCAGACGCATTCGGTTATCGTGCGGTACATCGACGTCAATGGCAACACCATTGCGTCAAAGGAATACAAATAAAAGCAGTCAGACATAAAAATACCGCCGCGTCAGGCTTAATCGTAAGCCCGGCGCGGCATTTTTTTCAGAACAGATCGACTAACGCTCGATGCTGACCTTGCCCACTACGCTCTCGATAGAGATAGTGTAATCGGCCGTTTTATCGCCGTTCTTGGGCAGAACGATACCGGTGATCTCCTTTTTGGAAAGCTTGAATTTGCTGCCCTCGGGGAGTTGGATGTCTACCGTGCCCATGACGGTTTTAATGCTGCAATTGCGCACGAGATTCTTCTCGGTCTGAAGCTTGATTCTTCCCATGATGTTGTTGAGCTTGAATCCTCCGATAGTGCCGTCAACATTCACCTTTCCGGCGGAATCGCTGACGCTGATGATGCTGAAGGTACCCTGGCTGAGCGTTACCTTGCCGGCAATCTCCTTCAGATCGACGGTTTTCGCGTTGACGCCGTTCATGACGATGGTTCCCGCGGCGTCCTTGACTTCCATGTTTTTCAGGGTGAGCGGGACGTTCACGTTCATATCCCCGGCGATTTTGACCAGCCGGATATTTCCGGCATAGGATGCGGGAAGCTCCACCTGCAGCTTGATGTCCTTGCCGCGCAGCTTGCGGATCTTGATGGTGGCTTCATCCGTGCTCTGGTTGAAATCAAACTGAATGTCGGGAATATTCTTGCCGGTGAGATTCTTTGCGGATTTGACGACGCTGGATTCCCTGAGCTTACCGTCGACCGTGAGATGGATATATTCGTCGGGGGAGGCGGTGACAATCAGCTCCTCGGCGATGTTTTCAATTATAATGGCACCTGTTTCAGTGGGACAACCTATCTGTCCCTCGGCATGGCTTCCCACATATTCGCTGTGGTCGCTGAAGGAGAAGAGATTGCTGATGGGCTTGTCGTTGATTTTGGCGACGTCGCTCATGGAAACGTAGCGCGAAACAATATCCCACGAAAAATCGCCGGCTCCGGCAATGATAAGTCCCACGCCTGCCGCGAAGGTGAGAATGAAAATTCCGAAAAATGTGACCGCGAGTATGATTTTCTTAATCAAAACGAACCCTCCTTGACCATTTTCTTGCATTCCTTCCAGACGTATCTGAAGAGCTTGATGAAGAGCTTGGTAATTTCAATGATAGCCATAACCAGCAGTCCGGTCAGGGCGAGGAAGGAAATGCCGATGCAGATCAGTCCCAGACAGATCCACAGGCTGTCCGCACTGAGGGAACCGCCGGCGGCGATGAGCGCGATACCCGTTCCCGGGAAAGCCCTGATGAGTTCCCAAAGCCCCCGTACAAGGTAATAGATGGCAAATCCAAGCGTCGGCACCAGAAGAACGCCAAGCACAGCCACGACGATAATGCCGGTCATGCTGTACTTGCTCTCGCGCTTTTTCTTCTCTGGCAGCGGCTCTTCCGCGGCGGCTCTGTCATAATCGACATATGCCGGCTGTGAAGGAGCGGGCGGGGTGTAGGTCTGGCGCGGCTGGGTCTGTTGCTGGTAGGGCGGCTGGGAATAGGCTGGCTGCTGAGGGTATTCCGGCTGGCTGTAGGAAGGGGTGGTATAGTCCTGCTGGGGATACGCGGTCTGACCGAAGGTCTGCTGCACGTAATCCGGCTGCGAACCGGCATATTCCGGATATTCCGACTGGGCGTAATTCTGACGGGTGAAAGAAGCCGTGTTACAGGAGGGCGCGGCTGTGGTCTGCGGGCGTGGCTGCGCGGATTGGGGGCGCGGCTGCGTGGATTGGGGGCGCGGCTGCGTGGATTGCGGGCGCGGCTGCGCGGATTGGGGGCGCGGCTGTGTGGATTGGGGGCGCGGCTGTGTGGATTGGGGGCGCGGCTGCGTGGATTGGGGGCGCGGCTGCGTGG
>CADCON010000245.1 GCA_902803035.1 uncultured Ruminococcus sp. | reverse complement strand
GGCAGGGACATTGAGGGCGAGCTGATGGCGTTTGAACAGGAAGCCTATGAGTCCTTCCTCGAAAGAGCCTTTGCCGAGATCGACCAACAGAAGAATCAATACATCAAGCTCCTCTGCGTGAAGAACAAGGAACCCGATCCGATCTCCATTCTGACGGAACCCCCTTCAGAGGATCCCGACGCGGCAGGCGAAATGCCATCCGTTCTTCACAAGGCTTCTCACGGAAAGTAAGCACAAGTTGACTTCCGCCGTGCGTCTGAAATCGCCGGACAGGCTGTTCTCAGGCGCACGGCTTTCAAGGAAGTACAGTCGCGTAATGCAAAAACCCCGGAATTTATGATTTACTATTCAAGAAACCGAATTCCAATAACCATATTTTTTAAAGGAGCGATCTTCTATGAAAAACAGCTTTCCTTCCCTGTCGCTTGTGCCGGATATACAGGAGGTGATGAATCATGCGTTCCGCTGCCCCGCAGACAGCATTCCGCCCGTTGTTCTCACGCTCCCTTATTCGGTCGAGCCGGAATGCTTTTTGAACGGGCTTTGCGACGATCTGGAAAAAGCGGAACTGCTTCGCTTCACGGGAGACAGACGCTGGCTCAATTTCCGGCTGGATTACTGCGTCGGCACGGAGTTTCCCTCCTTCTCGCTCATGCTGGAGTGTATGCACAGGCATTCCGGCTACAGAAATGAATTCGGCGGCGTGGTCAGAGTCGATCTGACGGATTGGACAGGGTACACTGACGACAACCGGCTTGACGACTCGCTGGCCTTCATTCACGATTTTTCCGACCGTGTATTGTTTATTGTCAGCGTCAGCACGGACGATCCCAGAATCGCAGCAGCACTCAAGAGCAAAATCAGAAGGTGGACAAACTGTGTGACGGCGGACGTAGCCAAGCCTTCCGCCGAAGTGTGGACGGGATATGCGGCGGAACGGCTGTCCGCTTCCGGACATCTGCTGACGGCGGACGCACAACAACTGCTGTCGGAGACGGTAGGCGTGCTGTCGGAGCAGATGCATTTTGCGGGAATGAGAGAGATCAACGCCCTTGTTTCCGCCATTCTCAATGAAATAGGCTCCATCAGGCGCATTTCCGCAAAACACATGGCGGCATTTTCGGCGGATGGCGAGTGGGTGGCGTCCCACATGGATACGGAAAAATTTATCATCGGCTTCAGCGGAGGAAATCCAAATGACAGACAGTAAAAGAATATTTGAGTCGCATTATGCTAAGTACGACAACGGAATTTCCGATTCCCGTTGGGCGGAGCAGGAAGAAATAGAACAGGCGCTCACCAGAATCACCTTCAGCAGAAACAGGATCCCTGCCGCGGGGATTCCCTGTATGAGCAACGGCCAGGAGGTGTGGATCGACACAAGCGACAATCATTCGATGGCAATCGGACAAAGCGGTTCCAAGAAGAGCCGCAATATCGTGATGCCGCAGGTACTTCTCTCCATCAAAGCGGGAGAATCGGTTATCGTCACGGATTTTAAAGGAGAAATATACGATATTACCAGCGGCTACGCCAAAAAACAGGGCTATGACATATTCGTCCTCAACCTCAGGGATCCCAATCGCTCCCACCGCTGGAATCCGTTCTATGAGCCGTGGAAACTGCTTCACGAAAAGCGCGACATCGACGGTGCGAGAGAACTGATCAACGATTTTATCGATGACGTAATGGGTGAATTCAGCAAGGTGGATCGCTATTGGGACGATATGGCCATGCGTCTGGGAATGGGTCTTTGCGACGTGCTTCTTTTCTGCGCTGATGCGGAAGAAGCGACGGTCAAATCACTGGTGTACCTGAGAAACGCGGGATTGAATATGGACGCAGAGGGCTTTCTGGTCGATATGACCAATGAGCTGCGGCGCGATACCTTTACCTACGCCAATTTAAACTCGGTATTCACAACGCCCGAAAAAACGCGCACCTGTATTGTCTCCACCTTTGACTCCAAGCTGCGACTCTTTACGGCACAGCCAAATGTCACGGAGGTGTTTTCGGGGAGCGACTTTGACATCACCCGTTTCGGCAGAAAGAAGAGCATTTTCTATATCATTACGCCGGATGAAAAGACGACCTATGCCCCGTTGATTTCCACTTTTGTGCATCAGTCCTATTCCATTCTGATTTCACACGCGACTGCGTCTCCCGTACACAGGCTGCCGGTACGGGTGAATTACATACTTGACGAATTTGCGCAGCTTCCACACATCAAGGATTTCCCCTCGGCGATTACGGCTGCGCGTTCACGGAATATCCGCTTTACCCTGTTTATCCAGAGTATGCACCAGCTGATTGCCACCTATGGCGACGACGCAGAAACCATTCTGGGCAATATGGGCAATATGATCTTTCTGAATTCACGCGAGCTGCCGCTTCTCAGCAGAATGGCGGAGCTTTGCGGTCACGACAAATACGGCCATTATCTCATTTCTCCCTCACGGCTGCAGCGGCTGAAGAACAAGGAAAAGGGCGAGGCACTGATTCTGATCGGCTCTTGTTACCCCTTTATCACGCATCTGGCGGATATTTCCGAATACGACCTTGATCAGTCCAAATACCCTCCGATTCCCTTGCCGGAAATAAAAACAAAATCGCCTCTGTTTGACCTTGACAAGCTGCAGAGACGATTTCAATGGCTTAATGACGATGAACTCAAATTCGGAAAAAAGGACAGAAGAAAGCCCGGATCGGATGATAAATCGGATTCCTCCGACGAGAACGATGAGATTGAATTTGAGGAAGAAGTGAGAAGGAAGTTTGACGAGCTGTTCGGATATTTTGATGAGGAAGAGGACGACTGAGTGAGGTGTAAGAGAAGGATGAACTTTCATATAGAAGTAAAACCGCTCGATGAGCTGAAAAAAAATCTGAGACTTTACGCTGCCATCCGCATGAAGCTGCGAATGGAAAAGCTGCCGGAATTAACGCGGCGAGTCAGGCTGAACAAGGTATTGGAAGCGGAATTTGCCGACAAGGTTGCCATACTCTACTACGGATGGAAGAACGACTGCATGGAGAATATGCTCGGCAAGCTGTCCGCCCCCGCCCCCGCCAACAGGTGCTGTCGGATTGACTTTGGCGATGGCAATCAAAGACGGAGGTATCTGTTGGAATTGCTGGAGGCAAGGGCGGATATCAACCGTTCGCTGCTGGACGGCAGGTATTCCCTGATCTGCCTGTATGACGATCTGTGTGAAAAAATATCCGCCGCGGTATCCGACGAACGCCTGCTCTGCGATTACGAATTATGGGATCTGTTTTTTGATTTTTACGAGAAGTATCAGGACGTCAATGCGGAAGAGGAATAATGGGGAGAAGTGCTTTTCTCTATCTGAGAATTCCCGCTCTGCGCAGCAATTCGAGGCAGGATGCCGAAAGACCGATGGCGTTGCGGAAGTCGCTGCCGCCAAGACGGAGCGAGTCTATGTAAATCTGCTTCTGCTCGCCGGTGATCAGATCGAGAACAAAATAATAAACATCGGTGTAACGCTGCTTGCATATCAGCTTGTCGGGCGAAGCTGTCAGGCAGTCAAAGCGTGGATCGCTGGTGCAGCAGCAGGGAATGCGTTTGTTTTCTTTCGGAACAATGCTGCCGTTCTCCACAGAGAATAACGTGACCACGGCATTCCCGTATTCCCACGGGACATCGCTGCTGTTTTGTCCGAAGCTGACGAGCGAGAAGGAGGCCTCGCCGCAGTGAGCAAACAGAAGCAGCTTGGCGTCGGGAAGACGATACGGGGAAACATCCTGCGAGACAGGCGGAATCCGACTGTCAGTTGACACGATCTGCAGCACATCGCAGTTGCGCTTGTTCACCTTATTTCTCACCAGCAGCACGAGTCGTCCGTCGGGAAGAAGCTGTCCCTGGGCTGTTCCGGAGGTATCGCAGGCGAGGGAATACTCCGAAACAACGTCATAATTCTCTCCGCTGACGGCAAATACCCGCATCCGTGAATGGCTTGTCGATTTGACAATGACGCTTTTCAGGTCGGGGGAAACGGCGATCAGCGAAAGCGTTTTGTCCGTTTCCACGCCGAATGCTTCATGACGAAGGCAAAAGGTGGTCGTTCCGCTTTGCCCGATCTGTGTCAGTTCGAGGGCTTTGCCGGCGTTTATGTCGGATAAAAGCACCCGTTTCCCGTCATCGGAAACCAATAGCTGCCGGAACGGGCGGGACAGGGATAATTCGTTCAGTCTGCCGTTTGCAATGTCGCAGATCACTGATTCATTCCCGCGATAGGTAATAAGATAACGTCCCGACAGCATTCCGTTTTTGACTCCCTGATGATCACGCAGCCGGTAAACCCATCTTTCATGTGAAATATCGTAAAGGCCGATGTACTTGTTTTTCTGTCCGAACTGGACTTCATAGGACGAAATAAGCGCGAGATCAGAGGAAACCGCCGCTTTGACCTCCGCATAAACCGTGCGGGACGGCTTTTCGCCGGAATCGTCAAAAAGGGCAACGGCGGCACTTTCCTCCCCATAGCGTGCCACGCACAACGGCTCCGACGACTCACCGAAGGAATAGTCAATTCCCTTCTTATCGTAATATCTGATACCGCAGCCTGTCCGCCTGCCGCCGTCGGCCAACAGGAGCTTTTTGTCCTCCGCGATCAGGAACAATTCCTTCCCGCCGAAGATGCCAGCATCGCAAACATGTAAATACCTTGCATCGGGCACGACAGCCAATGCTTCTCCATCATCCTGATTCAATGCCACTCTGAAAAGCTGACCGTCTTTGCCGATCAGCCACAGACAGTCCGTTCCGAAGCGGACGCGTTTGATCTTTCGCTTGACCGGAAGGGAATACTGTTTTTCCTTCTCACAGTCCAGCAGAATGATCTCATCCGGTGAACAGTCGTAAACCGGCGCGTTGCAGAGGGCGAGCATTTTGCCGTCGGGAGAAAATTCAGCGAGCGTTTCAGGGTATTTGCGGGAGGTGATGAAATGCTCCGCGTTCACGGGAATCCGCCTATGCAGCGCGTGATTTTCCCCGAATATCTCAATGCACAGCGTCAGGAATCCCCATTTCCTGCCGAGTGTCAACAGCCTGTTGCCTGCATAGCGGGCGGCGATCACCATATCGCATTCGCTGTCCAGCGTTACTCTTCGGAAGGAGGAAGGCGCGTGCGTAACGGTCAGCAGCATTTCACCCCTTCCGGAGAACAGCGCCATCCTGCCCTCCGTGGACACCGCGCAGGCGCAGACATTTCCCATCAGTCCCAGCAGAGTCTCATCGGTCAGACTGGCGCCGGCAAAAAGCGCGTTGCGGCAGGACACGCCAAGAAGGTCACATTCCGTCAGGTCAAGCCGCGACAGATCCGCGCCGTCCAGGGTTCCGTCTTTTGCGTAACAGATGGACAGAAGATTTTTGACAGCGCGGGCGTTTTCTCCGCCTGATCTTCCGCGCAGCAGTCCGAGCGCGTTTTTTTCCGAGGATTCCACCGCCGTTTCCGAGAGAATGTCTCCGGCCATTTGTATGAGTTCAGGGGAAAACGACCCCGACAGCACCGAAATGAGAAGCGCCGCCGATTCCGCTTCGAGCGCGGTTCGCAGCATATGGCAGATATGCTCCGCGGCAAAGAAGGTCTGCAGCGTCCGGTGGGTGACGGCAGCTTCGCCGGAATGGACAAACATCAGACAGCATTCCGCGCAGATAAGCTCCGTAATCCGGTTGACGTCCACTGTTTTTTCGGCTGCCGTTCCTCGCTCGCGGTAAAGCAGCGTGACTGCCTCCGCCTGACTGCCATTGGCTTCCAGAAAGTCCTCGGAGCAGAACCATTCTTCAAAGGCTTCTTTGATGATCCTTTGAAGCTGTTTTATACTCAGTTCATACCGGCGTTCCCGCTCCATCCGGAACGCGATATACGGCATGAGAAAGCGGGTAACGAAGGTCTGCTTTTTGACGCCGTCCGTGTCGCTTCCTTTGAAAATGCGTTCGATGCGGTCGATCTCGCCGTAATACCGGTGAAGAAGCTGACCGGTTCGCGTGATGTCCGAGACAGAAATGCCGCCGTCGTGCAGCTTGACAATCCGCGACAGGAAAAGCGGCAGGCGTATGATCTCCACAAGAGAGCGGTTTTTTCTGATTTCGCGGCATTCGTCCGCGGAAAAGCCGCGCTGCTTCAGGCAGGTGATCAGCTCATTTTCATCCCTGATCCCGATCGCTTCACTGCGCCTGAATCCCTCCAGACGTGGTTCGTCGTTGCGTGAGGTCACCACAATGCGGAGATT
>CADCON010000244.1 GCA_902803035.1 uncultured Ruminococcus sp. | reverse complement strand
GGTCATCACCATCACGCCTATCGTCATCCTGTACCTCTGCCTCCAGAAGCACATCGTCAAGGGCGTTCTCAACGGCGCTGTCAAGGGTTAATTCCCGACGCTCCGGCAATGCCCTTCCCCATCAGATATTTCGCTCCCGTGTCTGCCGTTCAGGGCAAACGCGGGAGCGTTATTTCTTGGCAAAGCAAAAACGCCCGTGCCTGCCGCATAACAGACACGGGCGTTTTCTTTTCGCGCGATTTGATCCGAAGCTGATTGTCAATCAGAGCAGACGATCAGCAGGAGAAACTTACACATACTTGACCGTGGCGAGGGGCTGGTAGACGCTGGTCCACATAAGCTCCTTGCTGATCTTCTTATCGTCCTTGTAGCGGACGCGCCAGATCTCGATGGTCAGGCCGGGGTCGCCCCATTCGATCTTGCCGCGGGGCTTGCCGGTGGTGGCCTTCTTCTCGACAACGGTGGTCTTGACCATCTTGATGGTCTTGTTGGCGAATTCACAGCGGTAGCCGTCGTTGGTACCCCATATCTGGCAGGTGATAGTGGCCTTGCCGTCGTATTTGCTGTTGGAATTCTTGTAAATCATCTTGACCTTGACGGGATAGCTCTTGCTGTTCTGGAATTTGAAGTCGAGCGTACCCCAGTTGACCGTCGCGTCCTCGCCGGGCGTGGTCCAGTAATGCACCTTGTACATATGGTTGGTGCGCTGGGTGATTTCAAGATCCGCCTTGAATGCCGCCGAGAAAATCGCGGAAGAAACCTGACAGATACCGCCGCCGACGTCGTTGGTGGTACCGGTGTTGGTGTAAACCGTCGCCACCGAGAAGCCGTTGGCCTCGGTGCGTTCGCCGACCGTGTCATTATAGGAGAAGATTTCACCCGGCTGGAGAATGTAGCCGTCCTCAAAACTGCCGTAGGTATTGATGCGCTTGGAGGCGTTCTTGATGTTGGCGGCGCGGGTCTTGTTCTCCGCGCTGAATGACGTGGTGGTTTCGGCGAGAAGATCGGGGCAGTAGGGAGCCTTCAGCTCGACGAGGGAAACCTTCGGCTGCGTCAGCTTGAGCTTGATGCTCCAGGTGTTGCCGCCGTTGGCAATCTCGGTGCGGGCGGCTTCCAGATTGAATTTCTTGCCCACGACGTCGGGATTGAAGATGGTGGTGCCGTTTTCATCGACATAGGAAGTCGCGTCCTTGACCTCGCAGACAACCTCCTTGTAGATTTTGTCGATATCGACGTCAGGCGTCTTGGTGGTGACAAGCTCCTCCACCAGGCTGTCCTCAAAATTGCCGGTCCTGATGCGCTCAAGAATCTCGGACATAAGGCTCTTCTCGTCAACGCCGACGCCGTCGGAACCGGCCTTGATGATGAGCTGGTCGCCCTCGATGGTGTAGGAGGGCTTGACCATGGTGGTGCCGTACTTGTCGGAAATGCTGTTGAGAAGCGCCTCCATCTTGGTCTGATTGTAGAGAATATTCTTGAAGGTGACAATGGTATTCTTGACGTCCTTGCCGTCGAGATCCTTCTTGGTGATCTCCTTCTCGGTGCCGTCCGCGTCCGAGGAATAATTGAAGCCGTATTCGCCGAGATTGATCTTGAATGTCTCGCCGTTGACCACGACCTTGACGGTCTTGTCGCCGAGCTTTTCGCCGATGACGCTCTGCAGCATCTTGGTGGTGTCGGCGGTCTGGATATTGACAATGGTATTCTCGACCTTGACAGGGTTGTAGATATGCACGGACGTGAAATAATATGTCACAGCGGACACAACCACGACAATGGCGGCGACAATTCCCAGCACCTTCAGACGCTTCTGGGCGCGGTGCCGCCGCAGGCTGACGGAGTTGTTCTTTTTGGCTGTCTTGCCGTAATGCTCCTCATAATAGGAATCTCCGCTGCCGTTGCCGAGATATTTGGCATAGATAGGGGGAATCGGCTCGGGGGTGCGGTCGGCGGGGCCACGGTCCCGGCCGTAATAATTGTCGGCGTCGTCGTAATCGTCACCGTAATCCGCCGAGGTGTCGTAATCATAAAAATCGCCGGTCTGACCGGTGGGCGCGCCCATACGCTTTCTCTTCCGACGGGCGTCCTCGGCGTAGCGGTCGTAACGCTCGGACTGGGTCTCGCGCCGGCGGGGCTGTCCGGGGACAACATTGCGGGAAACGCGCTGGCGGGGAGCACCGTCGCCGCCGTAGTAGGCGCGATCCTCGAAGTCATCGTAATTCACACTCTGATAGCCGCCCGGATTCCTTCCGCCGCGGGAGCGGGGCGCGTCATCATCGAAATCATCATCAAATCCGCCGTCGTCAAAATCATCGGAAAAGCCGTCTTCGTAGCTGCCGTTGTAATCGTCGTCGTAATCGTCGTAATCGTCATCGAAATCATCGGCGAATCCGTCTCCATAATACGCGTCACGGCTTCTGCCGCGTTCATTGCGGGAATTGCGGCCGCCGCGCCGGTCATCATAACCGTCCCTGCGCGAGCCGCTCTTTTCGACGTCATCGGAATAGCCGTAATCGTCATAATCGGTTCCGGAGAAATCGTCCTCAAATTCATCCGGGGCATCGCCGTCAAAGCGATAGCCGCCGCTTCCGAAGCTGCCGCCCATCTGATACTCACCCTTTCCGTTATTTTAAGGAGAGCGTCAAGACACTCTCCCACGATTCAATCATATATCAATGAAATAGGAATTGCAAGAGCCGCCGGACACATTTTACATAAAGTTCAGTATTTTTCGGGTATCCGCTCAAAAAAAGCGTACAGCTTTTCGCGGAAATCCGGCGCGGTATCGTAGACCGCGTGTCCGAAGCCCTCGTACATCAGAAGCGCCGCGCCCGGAACGCCCTCCGCGATTTCCCGCGCCGCGTCCGGATCGATCACCTGATCATCCGCTGACGCGGCCGCCAGCACAGGGCATTGAATCCCCGACAACCTGCCGCTCATGTCGAAATTCCCGGTGCCCTCCGCGAGAATCACAAACCGCGCCATTTCTTCCCGCGTCACGCCTTCGCCGGCAGCCGCCAGCGCGTCCCGGAAGGCGTCGAATACCGCCGCCGGGTAAATGGCCCTGCCGAACGCCAGATACAGCCCCTTCCCGTCGCCGGCGCGGGCAAGCCTCAGCCATTCCTCCGGCACGTCCCGCCGCATGGCGGAAGCCTTCGCCGCCGTGGAACAGACCGCCAGCGCATTCACCAGCTCCGGATACTCCGCCGCCAATTCCAGCGCGATCATGCCGCCCTGCGACGCGCCGAACAGACAGACCTCCCGCAGTCCCAGCGCACGGATGGCTTCTGCCGTGTCCCGCGCCATGTCGGAAATCGGATAGCGCGCGGGCAGATTCCTCCGGCGGTCGAAAAGAAATACGGTGAATTGCTCCTTCATCACGGAATATTCCTCCGCGACCGCCTGCGCCGCGCCCATCACGCTCTGGACGCTCAGTCCGGGCAGAATGACCAGCGTCCTGCCGCCGCGCCCGAAGCGGAAATAATCCATCTCCCCCGCTTCTGTACGCACCCTGTCAAAAACGATATTCTCCATCAGCTAATACGCCTCCGCCGTCGTTTCATTCCTTCTGATTGTACCATACATCGGGGAAGAATGTGCCGTGAAGATGTGAATAATTGTAAAACAAAGTGGAAACAATTCGTAAATATATCCAAAAACGTCGGGAAGAATCTATGAAAAATGCGGCTTGCAATCTATCCGTGTATCATATATAATTTTCTTGTGCCACGGCGGACATTTTTAATCTTTTAATGCATTAAAGAATAAATTTGTATCCGGCGCGGCAACTATATTTTTTAGGAGGAAGTTCTTTTGGAAAAGCTCTTTCATCTCAAGGAACACAACACCAACATAAGAACAGAGATCATTGCCGGACTGACGACATT
>CADCON010000243.1 GCA_902803035.1 uncultured Ruminococcus sp. | reverse complement strand
TTGAATTTGACAGGATGTACAACGCCGTCAGGGACGGCGCCGCTGACGATTACGTCAGATCCATCATGTACAATACCACGATCGGCGACCGCACCATCGAAACCGTTCCCATGAGCCTGCTGGTACAGCTCGGATCGGTGGTTGATTTCAATATTCCCATGTTGGAAACCGTTTTTGAAAAGATTGGCACGCCCTATAAGTACGAACAATTCGCCGACCGTCTGGACAGAGCCAAGTACTGGCTGGAGCAGTGCGCCCCCGATCAGGTCAACCATCTGCGCGCCACCCGCAATTTTGAGGTTTTCGAAACGCTCAGCGAGGAGGAAAAGCGTGAAATTGAGTTGCTTCACGCCTATCTCGCCAAGGGCGGCTATACCCTCGACGAACTGAACACGCAGCTTTATGATATTCCCAAGCAGGTGTTCAACGTGGACGGCATAACGGACAAGGAACTCAAAAAGCTGCAGGGCGCGTTCTTCAAGACGGTTTACAGGCTTCTTATCGACAAGGAGAAGGGGCCGCGCCTGTATCTTTTCCTGTATGCCATCGAACCGGAGCGTTACGTAGGCCTTCTGGATTTCTCCTATCCCCGGACGGAAGAGGAAAAGGAACTGGACAAGCCGCCTGTGGAGGAAGAAACCGTTCCCGAGAAGGTATATGGCGATCCGGATCCGGTCGCCGAAATCAAGGAAGAAATCGACATCGACACCTTCGGTAAAATCGATCTGCGCGTCTGCCGGATTGTCAAGGCGCAGGAGATCCGCAAGTCCGCCAATTGTCTCAAGCTCACGCTTTTCGACGGCATCAGGGAGCGCGTCATCGTTTCCAGTATCAAGCACGACTACACGCCGGAACAGCTTGTGGGCAGAAAGATCATTGTTGTCGCCAACCTTGCTCCCGCCCGGTTCTCCGGCGTCCAGAGCAACGGAATGCTGCTTGCCGCCACCAATAACGCCTGCGGCTGTCAGGTGATTTTCGTGGACGACATCGTTCCGGAAGGTACGGCCATCAAATAATGACGGCATATTACGCCGGTCAACATTGAAAATACGCACGAATTTTCTGAATTTTATTAACAGATTGAAAATTCGTGCGCTTTCTATTGTAGACATGAGAAACATTTGTTATAATATGACGGATAGAGGTGTTTGAAATTGGACAGTCATAATCTGATAGTCATCGAGGGGCTGGATGGCAGCGGAAAAGCGACGCAGACCGCACTCCTTCACGACCGAATGATCGCGCAGGGGCGTCGTGTGCGGCAGGTTTCCTTCCCGAATTATGAAGAAACGTCAGCCGCTCTCGTGAAAAGCTATCTTGCGGGCGAATTCGGCAGTTCGCCGCAGTCGGTCAACGCCTATGCCGCGTCCAGCTTCTACGCCGTGGACAGATACGCCGCCTTCAAAAAGCATTGGGAAGGCGATTATCTTGACGGAGTCAATATTCTTGCCGACCGCTATACCACATCCAACGCGGTTTATCAGATGACCAAGCTTCCAAAGCGGCATTGGAATGAATTCCTTCGCTGGCTGGAGGATTACGAATACCGGCTTCTGGAGCTTCCCGCGCCGGATACGGTGATTTATCTTGATATGTCGCCCGAAATCTCCCAGAAGCTGATGACCAGACGATATGGCGGCAGCGCAACCCGCAAGGACATTCACGAAACCGACCTCTCTTTTCAGAAGCAGTGCCGGGAATCCGCCCTGTATTCGGCGGAAGCCCTAGGCTGGAATGTGATCCGCTGTTTTGAGGGAGAGGAGCCGAAACCCATGGAAGATATTGCGGAAGAAATCTGGCTCACTGTGAAAAACAAACTTATATGACGGATAATTCATTATTCCGTTCAGAACGGCAGGATTAACAATAATGCTTGATTTTCATATTCCGACGCTTGACGATAAAAAATGGATTGACGATATCTTTGAAGGAACCGTGTATTACGGGTGCTTCTGCGCGTTTGCCACTCTCTGGCTGTGGAAGGATCTCTATTACACCGAAGTAGCGCGTTGGGGCGACGCCCTTCTGATCCGCGGACTGGACGAGAACAGGCAGACGTATTATATGTATCCGATGGGTAAAAGCTATTCTGTCCGCGACGCCATACAGGCGCTGCGTGAGGACGCCTCGTCCCGCGACGCGAAGCTGATGATATACTGCGCGGAAAAATGGCAGTGTGACGAGCTGAACCGCGAATTTCCCGGTGAATTCACCTTCACGGAGCAGCGCGGGGATTTTGACTACATCTACCGCACCGAAAACCTGATTGCCCTGAGCGGAAAGAAATTTCACGCCAAACGCAACCACATCAGCAAATTCGTGAGAAGCTATCCCGACTGGCGCTATGAGGACATAACGGAAGCCAATATTGAGGAGTGCATGACCTTCGCGGGAAACCTTCTGAAGAAGGCCATTGCCGGACAGGACGAGGAACAGGTCTATGAGCTTTGCATGGAAAATTCCGCCATTGCCCTCGCCCTGAAGAATTTCCGCGCGCTGGGACTCGTCGGCGGTCTGCTTCGCGTGGGCGGCAAAATCATTGCCGTCACCATAGGAGAGCCGCTCAATGACCGGGTGTTCGTCACACATTTCGAGAAAGCGGACACGGATTTTGACGGCTCCTACACCATGATCAACAACTGCTTTGCCGCCAACCGGCTGGCAGGATTTGAATATGTCAACCGCGAGGAGGACATGGACCGGGAGGGACTGCGAAGGGCAAAGCTCTCGTATTATCCTGACATTCTTCTGGAAAAATTCCGCGTGGACGATATCGCGGGAAAGGGTGGCATTCTGACATGATTGTTTTTCCGCAGGACAGCATGAGGAGCGATCTGGAAAGGCTGTGGCGCGTGTGTTTCGGTGATTCCGACGAATACATACGCTATTTCTTTGAAAACAGGTATATCCCGGAAAATTGTCTGGTTTATGTGGACGAATCCGTTCAGAGGCCGGTCGCCATGCTTCATCTGCTTGGTACCAGCATTTCCGAGGACGGCGGGCTGATTCCCTCCCAGTACCTCTACGCCGCCTGCACCAGACCTGACTACCGCAGGCAGGGCATCATGCGCCAGCTCATCGAAACGGCGCAGAAGCTCGGTCTTTCGCGGAAGCTCAAATACACGGTGACTGTTCCGGCGGAGCCAAGGCTCTTCAAATATTATGAACGCTACGGCTTTGAAAGGTGCTATCAACACCGCGTTGTGTACCTGGATCGTTCCGACCTGGTCTTTTTAGGTAAGGAAAGCGTCAGACTGCCTGAAAATGTGCGTGAAACCATGATGAAGCTCAGCGAGCTTTGTTACTTCCGCCGGGAAATGCTGGTGGACAGGGACGGCTTTGTCATCTGGGATTCCGCCGCCATACGTTACGCTGTGGGCTGCCATGAACACGATGGCGGGCATATCATCACCTTATCCTATCAGGGGGATTATGGATACGCGTTCTGTAGTCAGGAGGACGAGACCGTGAAGATCTCGGAATTCATTGTCAAGGATTACTTTGCGCCAACCCTCATCAGGCAGATTCTGAAAAGCTATCCAAAGGCAGGAAAATTTATCTTCAGACTGCCTGCTTATGATACATTTTTTGAAAAATTCGGCGAAGTGATTGATTATGCCGTTATCTGCCGTAACGACGGGAAACGCCCTGTGCTGCTCACGACGCTGGAAGGAATGCGGACGCCGTATCTCGGTCTTGCGTTGGACTGATACGAAATTTTTCAATTTATTATTGCCAATCTGAATCATTAATGATATAATGAATGAAAAGGAATGATGCATTTATGGTTTATGTGATGCTCGCGGAAGGATTTGAAGAAGTAGAGGCACTCGCGCCGGTCGATATGCTCAGACGCGCGGGAGTCAATGTGCTGACAGTCGGCGTAACAGGCGAAGCGGTGCGCGGCTCTCACGGCATTGTTGTCGCGGCGGATATCACCGCGCAGGAAATGAACATGGCGGGCGCGGAGATGCTGGTTCTTCCCGGCGGAATGCCCGGCACGCTCAATCTTGAGAAATCCGAATACGTACAGGCGGCGCTTGAATACTGCTGGGAAAACGGCATTCACATCGCCGCGATCTGCGCGGCGCCCACTATCCTCGGACACAAGGGGTATCTCAGGGGCAGACACGCCATCTGCTTCCCCGGATATGAAGGGGAACTGAACTGCCGCAAGGTTTCGGATAAACCGGTGATCACCGACGACGGCATTACCACTGCCAAGAGCGCGGGATACGCTGTCAATTTCGGCTGCGAACTGGTCAATGTGCTCCTCGGCCCGGAAAAGGCGACAGCCGTATCTGATGCGGTGTACCAGCCGTGAGCAGATACATGAATGAGGACATACGGCTGGTGAAGCGGAATCTGCGGGATCGGATCAAAAAAATGCGCGCGGAGCTTGATCCGCAGGTGAAGGCGCAAATGGATGACGCGATTACCGATTCTTTTCTCAGCAGCACGTCCTACACCAGGAGCAATGTCATTCTGACTTATGTTTCTACGGATATTGAGGTCAGCACGGAAAGAATTATCCTTACGTCGCTCAGCGACGGCAAAAAGGTTGCTTGTCCGAGATGTATTGACGGCACCCGCGAAATGGAATTTTACTGCATTGATTCGCTTGATGACCTCTCGCCAAGAACATTCGGGGTGCGGGAACCGCAGGCCGACCCGGACAGGATCTATGACGGCTTCGGCAGACCCGTATGCATTGTGCCGGGGCTATCGTTTGACCTTTCGGGCTATCGGCTGGGATACGGAAAGGGCTATTATGACCGCTTTCTCTCCCGATACAACGGCTGGACGGTCGGACTGTGCTACAGCGCGTGTGTGCAGCAGAGACTTCCTCACGGACGGTTTGACAGGGCTGTAGACCGCCTGATTACAGAGAATGCTGTTCGTCCCTGCAATGGCGGTAAAAGCGGGCCGAAGCGCAGGGTGTAATAAATCCTTTTTTGGGAGGTTATATTTGAATGAGTGACAATTTCAGAGAAATGGATAATGACGGTTCCTACAAAAGCAGGCGCAGCACAACCGGACAGAACGGAAGAAGCGGAGCAGGAGGAAAAGCGGAAAACAGCGGATCCGGCGGCAGGAAACCGCAGGGGCAGGATTCCCGCAGGGAAAGCGGACAGCGCAATTCTCATTCATCCGCCGTGGGCAGATACACAGAAGGCTCGTCTTCCGGATCATCGCAGGATGTCAGACGAACCGGCTTTCAGGTGAATATTTCCGAAGACGATTATTATGACGGCGAAGAAGCCAAAAGGGAAATGAGCGCGGCGAGAAGCGCTTCAAGGCAAACCCGCAGGAAATCGTCGCCCCATTCGTCCGAGAAGAAGAAACAGGAAGGCAGCAGGAATCCCGCCGCAGCCAAAAGGGTTGTCACCGGCAGCATGGGCGATACATACCAGATTGAGGATGAGTCGACCATCGCCCCCAAGCAGATTCGCAGCAAGCAGAAATCGATCCGCAAAAGAAACAGGGGCTGCATGATAGCCCTGGTCTATTCGGCCGCGGTGCTTTCGATTTCAATTCTGTTGTCCTACTATCTCATTGTGGGCGTCAACGATATGTTCGCGCTGGTCAAGGATGAAACGGATATCGTGATCGATGTGCCGAAGGGAGCTGATCTTGAGGATATTTCAAGGCTTCTGGAAGACAACGACGTCGTGGACTATCCCTTCTTCTTCAAGACCTACGCGAAATTCTCCAAGAAATCGACCGGCTTCAAGGCCGGAACATTCACCATTAACACCAAGTCTGACTACAACCAGATTCTCCAGAAGCTCAGGCGTCCGGCAGGCGCGGATAAGAGTACCATCACAGTCACCATTCCGGAGGGACTGACCGTTGAACAGATTGCCGTCATCATGGAAGACAACAGTGTCTGTGAAGCCGAGAATTTCATCAAGAGCGCTAAGGAAGTCAATTTTACCCAGAAGTTCATGTCCAAGGTAAAGACTACGAAAAAGAATCGCATCTACAAGGTAGAAGGCTTCCTTTTCCCGGATACTTATAACTTCTATCTCAATGAAGGCTCCGTCAACGCCATCAATCGACTTCTCAGTGAATATGAGAAGCATTGGACCAATGATTATGAAGCGCAGGCGAAGAAGATAGGAATGCCGATGGATGAAGTCATCACTCTTGCATCCATTGTAGAGCGCGAAGCCAGCAAATCAGATCAGAGAATGATCATTGCCTCTGTTTTCTACAATCGTCTTCATAACAGCAAGGGAACCGGCGGAAAGCTGCAATCCGACGCCACCAGATGGTATCCCTATTCGACGAAGAAGGAACTGCTTGCCTCAGACAAGCTGACGCAGGCAGAGAAGGACGACTGGATCGAGAACCATAAGGGCGTGTGCGATACCTATCGCCTGAAGGGACTGCCACCCAGTCCGATCTGCAATCCGAGCGTCGACTCAATCGAAGCGGTGCTCTATCATGACAAGACCAATTACTACTATTTCTGCTCAGACGCAAAGGGCAATTTCTATGCGGCGGCGACCCTTGCGGAGCATAACAGAAATCTCAAGAAGGCGGGTCTTGCTTAACCGGCACAATCGGAAGGCTTTCAATTGATGCTTGACACGGCGTATGCATTCTGTGTGTACGCCGTGTTTTTTTCAATTATTCATAACTTATTCTTGCATTCTTATGCCGCGTTTGATATAATAGTTATCGCGTCACAAAAAAGCCGGGAATTGGGATTTGTGACGTTCGTATGCGTTTAGTTTTTTGAGGTGGTTGACCAATGATGTGTTTGAAAAGCAACAAGAGCAATAAAGGCGTTGTCAGATACCGGTGGGGCATAGTCGGAACCGGCAGAATGGCGCACACCTTCTGCAAAGCACTTGCCAGGACCGAAGGCGCGGAAATAACGGCGGTCTGTTCCCGAACGCTGAAAAAAGCGCAGAAATTCGCCAAGGAATTCGGCGTACCCTCCGCCTATGATGACATTATGGAGATGGCTTCATCGGAGAATGTCGACATTGTGTACATCTGCACGCCGCATATCGACCATGCCGACAGCTCGCTAGCCGCCATTGCCTGCGGAAAAGCGGTTCTCTGCGAAAAGCCCATGGCGTTGAATGCACGTCAGGCAAAGGCTGTGATTGAAGCGGCCAAAGAAAAAGGCGCCTTTTTCATGGAGGGAATGTGGACGAGATTCCTTCCCGCCATTATCAAGGCGAAGGAATGGATCGAAGAAGGACTGATCGGCGATGTCCGCGACGTGAACGCGACATTCTTCGGCAAGACCAGATATGACACATCGGACAGGGTGATTTCATTCGAGATGGGCGGAGGCGCGCTTCTGGACATCGGGGTGTACAATCTGTTCCTGGCGCAGTGGCTGCTTGGAGGCAGGCCGACAGACATCCGCTCCCTCGCCGTTCACTGTGAAAACGGAATTGACTGGCAGTCGTCTGTCATTATGAAGTTTTACAACGGCGCGACGGCGCGTGTGTCCTGCGGATTTGAATACAGCTCCAATCACGCTGAGATCACCGGAACAAAAGGCGTCATTATGCTGCCCGATTTTATCTGGGCGAGCAGGGCCTATGCTCTCAGGGACGGCAAAATTGTCAGGGAATACAGCGATTCAGACAGCACGGAGAAAAAATACGGTTTTGAAATCCTTCACGTAATGGATTGTCTTGACAAGGGGCTTATCGAATCCCCGCTCTATCAGACATGGCAGTCGTTTGACATTCTGGATACCTGCGACAAGCTCCGTGCCGACTGGCATCAGGTATATCCCGGCGATAACCATATTCCGTGCGTCCCGCAAAGGAAAGCTCCCACGCCCGTTCCTTCCGCCTTTTCCGATAAACAGCCGGAAAATACCGCTTCACTCCCGTCAGAGGTTCCTGCACTGCCTGTCGCCGCAAGGCTGGGCAACGCGCCGGACTGGTACCGTGACGCGGCGTTCTATCACATTTACCCGCTCGGCTTCTGCGGAGAGAACCGCGCCAATGATTTTTCCTCCCGCCCTAGCGGAAAAATCCGGAATGTGATTCCTTTTGTCAGACACATCAGGAAAATGGGCGCCAATGCCGTCTATTTCGGACCGGTGTTTGAATCGAGCCGGCACGGCTACGATACCGCCGATTACAGGGTAATTGACCGCAGACTCGGCACCAACGGGGATTTTGCCGACGTATGCGCCGAGCTTCACGCAAATGGCATCCGGGTCATACTCGACGGCGTCTTCAATCATGTCGGCAGGGATTTCTGGGCATTCAGGGACGTGCGGCAGCATAAAGGGAATTCGTCTTTCAAGGACTGGTTCAACATCAAATTCGACGGGAATTCCAATTATAACGACGGCTTCTGGTACGAAGGCTGGGAAGGGTATTACGATCTGGTCAAGCTCAATCTCAGAAATCCCGACGTAAAGCAGCATATTTTCAGCTGTATTGAGGGATGGGTCAATGAATTCGGCATCGACGGACTTCGTCTGGACGTAGCTTATTGTCTTGACCGTGATTTTCTGAGTGAGCTTCACCGCTTCTGCAAGAGCAAGTGGCCGGATTTCTTCCTTCTGGGTGAATGTCTGCACGGGGACTACAATATCTGGTGCAATGACGCCATGCTTGATTCCGTAACCAACTATGAATGCTACAAGGGGCTGTATTCCTCCTTCAACAGCGCCAATATGCATGAGATCGGCTATTCGCTCAACCGTCAGTTTGCGGACGAGCAATGGACGATTTACAAGGGGAAGAATCTCTACTGCTTCGCTGATAATCACGACGTCACGCGCATTGCGTCCATACTGACCGACAAGAGTCATCTTCCGCTTGTCTACGCGCTTCTGTTTGCCATGCCCGGCATCCCTTCGGTTTACTACGGCAGCGAATTCGGCGTTGAAGCTCAGAAGAGCCAGGGCGACGACGCGCTTCGTCCGGAATTTTCCGAGAAGGCTGCCGAACGAAGCTGGAATGCTCTTTCCGCCTATGTGAGCCGTCTGTATGCTGTCAGGGCTTCCTCTGCCGCTCTTTGCAGAGGCGGTTACAAACAGCTTCACATCAATTCAAAGCAGCTTGTTTTCCTCAGACAGTTCGAGGGGGAAAGGGTCATTTTTGCCCTGAATACGGACGACGCCCCCTACACCGCGCACTTTGACGCAGGTGCGGGAAGCGGCACCGATCTGATTTCCGGGCGTACCGTCAGCTTCGACGGAGGACTCAATATTCCCCAGAAGACCGCGTATATTATCAGAGTCTGATTGATTTGCTTTATAGAAAATAATTAAAAGCCATCGGCGAAATGCTCTTACGCATTTTCCGATGGCTTTTATTCTGATTGTCTGATGAGAAAGCGGATTATTGGAGAAGTGCCTCGGCGAGCTTCACCATTGTTTCGGGGGTTTCGCCCTTGAGGGATGACTTGATGGATACCACAGGCTCAAGCACAGTGACGTTCTTCATGCCTTCCAATTGCGTCTTCATGAGCTTTGCGGCAGCGGGTGTCCATGTGCCGTTCTCCATAATGCCGACGGTGCGCTTCTGGTAATCTTTTGCTTTGAGCTGGCAGAGGAATCTCTCCATTGGCGGGAAAAGACCCATGTTGTAGGTGGAGCAGGCGAGGACAAGTCTGTCGTAACGGAAAGCGTCCTCGATCGCTTCGGCAATGTCGTCACGCGAAAGATCGGCAATGGATACCTTCGGCGCGCCCATGCTTTCGAGAAGCTCCTTCAGTCTCATCGCTGCAGCGGCGGTATTGCCGTGGATAGACGCGTATGCGATGAAAATGCCCTTGTCTTCAGGCTCAAAGCTGCTCCAGACTCTGTATTTATCGATGTAGTAACCGAGATTCTCCGTGAGATAGGGACCGTGAAGCGGACAAATCATCTGAACGTCCATTGCGTCCATCTTCTTAATGACAGATTGCACTTGCGAACCGTATTTGCCGACGATATTGAAATAATATCTGCGGGCCTCGCAAGCCCAGTCCTCATCCGTGTCGAGCGTTCCGAATTTGCCGAACGCGTCGGCGGAGAAGAAAATCCTGTCGCCGTTGTCATAGGTCATCATGACTTCCGGCCAGTGAACCATCGGCGCCATTGTAAACTGAAGCGTGCGGGAGCCGAGCGACAGCGTGTCGCCCTCTTTGACCACGATCTTTCTGGCGGAAATATCAAAGGCATAGAACTGATCATAGAAAGCGAATGTCTTGGCGTTGCCCACAATCTGCATTTCCGGGAACAACTCCGCGAGAGCCTGAATGCTGCCGGTGTGGTCAGGCTCCATGTGGGAGATGACCAGATAATCGGCCTTTCTGCCGCCGAGGGCTTCCCTGACATTGGCGAGCCATGCATCGGAAGCGCGCTTGTCCACCGTGTCCATAATGCAGACCTTTTCATCCATGATGACGTAGGAATTGTACGCCATGCCGTTGGGAACAATAAACTGACTTTCAAAGAGATCGAGATCAGCGTCGTCGCATCCGATATAAAGAACGGAATCGGTCAGCTTTTTTACCATGAATATCAAATCCTTACATAATAGTATTTGCTGTATTACAAGATGATAGGTGTGGCAGGAATTACAGCACGTATTCATGATACCATTTTCTCCCGCAAAAGTCAACAACAGGAAATAAAAAAGCCGCCGCCGGTTATGCCCTCATGTCAAACCGGCGGCGCACATCTAAGAAACGCATTCATCATTCACGATAAGCTCTATATGATTGAGATTATATCGGATAAGCCCGTCCTTCTGCATTCTGCTCAATTCGCTGGACATGGCACTGCGATCAACCGACAGATAATCCGCCAGCTGCTGACGGGTGAACGGTATGTCGAACGCAGGGGACTGATGTCTGCTCATCTGCTCGGAAAAATAGGAGAGGAGCTTCTGACGGGTGGAACGCCTGGAAATATGCTCGATCTTGCGTGCGTGAGTCACCAGCTTTCTCGCCATAATTCTCATCAGATTGCTGCGAAGCTGGCTCTGACAATCGCTGATTTCAGGAATCGGCGTCAGAATGCAGTCGATATCAATGAAGATAACCGTACAAGGGGATAACGCAATGACGCTGACCGTCGGCGTATCGTAGGGAATCAATGAATGTGCTTCCCCAAAGATATCGCCCGTGCCGATTTCCGCCAGAACGGTGCTGCTGCCCCAGAAGTCCTCATTGATAATCTGCGCGCTGCCCTCGGTAAAGACAGCTATTCTGTTCATCTCGCTGTTGGAGCGGAATATAAATTCGCCTTCATCGAAATAAGTAATTTTAGCGTCGAACAGCTCCAGAATCTTACCTATGTTCTCGGTGCATATGCCTGTGAAAAGATCATTTGTCTTAAGAATATCAATATACCTGTGCATAATTGTGTAAACAACCCTTAACTTACCCAAAATATAGTTGTAAATGCAATTTACATATGCATTATATTATTTATGGAATTAATAGTCAATTGATTTTTTTACCGAATTTGTCCCAAGAATTTTATAGAATAGAAAATCCGGAAAGTATGAATTTATAATTATTATTGACAAAGACTGAATTAAAATGTATAATATACTCATAATAATTGGGAGGTGTTTTTTTGGATACGAAAGCATTGCAGAAAATCCAATATGGACTGTTTGTTCTGAGCAGCCGTCAGGATGATAAGGATAACGCTTGTATTGTCAACACGGTGGTGCAGGTGACCTCGTCGCCCATGTTCATTGCCGTCACGGTCAACAAGCAGAATCTCACGCATGACATGATCGCAGCTACGAACAAATTCAATGTCAGCATTCTCGACGTCACCGCGCCGTTTTCCGTTTTTGAGCGTTTCGGTTTTCAGAGCGGAAGGACCGCCGACAAATTCAAGGGCTTCGACGGAGCGGAACGCACCGGAAACGGCCTTATGCGGCTGACGGATCATGCCTGCGCCTTTATCAGCGGGTGGGTGATCTCTTCCGTGGATCTCGGCACTCACACGATGTTCATTGCCAGAGTGGCCGACTGCGGCGTTCTCAGTGGAGAAGAGGCCATGACCTATTCCTATTACCACGCCAATGTCAAGCCAAAGCCCGCGGAGGCAGGCACCAAGAAGGGATTCCGCTGCAAGATCTGCGGATATATCTACGAAGGCGACGAGCTGCCGCCCGACTTCATCTGTCCGCTCTGCAAACACGGCGCGGAGGATTTTGAAAAATTATAATCTGACCAAAGGGGAAATGACTGATGGAATTAAAAGGAAGCCGCACAGAAGCGAATCTGATGGCAGCGTTTGCCGGCGAGAGCCAGGCCCGCAATAAGTACACCTATTTTGCCAGTGTCGCCAAAAAGGAAGGCTTTGAGCAGATCGCCGCCATCTTCCTTCAGACAGCGGAGAACGAGAAGGAACACGCCAAAATCTGGTTCAAGACGCTCGGCGCTCTCGGCAGCACCGCCGCCAATCTGGCGGCAGCCGCTGACGGCGAAAATTATGAATGGACGGATATGTACGAGCGTTTTGCGCGCGAGGCGGAGGAAGAAGGCTTCACGGAAATCGCGGAGAAATTCCGCATGGTCGCGCAGATCGAAAAGGCGCATGAGGAACGCTACCGCGCGCTGCTGAGCAATGTCGATATGCAGGCGGTGTTTGAAAAGAGCGAGGAAACCATGTGGGAATGCCGCAACTGCGGTCATCTGGTTATGGGCAAAAAAGCGCCGGACGTCTGTCCGGTCTGCAACCACCCGCAGAGCTTCTTCGAAGTGAGAAAAGAGAATTACTGAGGAAAACGCCGAATCGGTTCAACCTGCTTTTCCTGACCCGCACAAAAAGCGGCTTTGTTTCAGTCATGAAACGAAGCCGCTTTTTCAGTCTGGGGAGAGTATGGAGGATTTCTTTAGCTTCAAGCCGGAAGCGTCTTAACTGTTGCTTGCAATCATGCCGGCAATAATGATCAGATTGAGAATCAGACCAAGAATACCCAATATCAGACCGGCAGTGGAAAAGCCGGTCGGACGTGTGCCGTCATTTTTCGCTTTGGAAACAACGCTGAAAATAATAGCGAGAAGGGAAGGAATTACCGTGCAGCAGGCAAAAAATCCAGAGATACCGCAGATAAGTGACGCGATTGCAAAACCATCAGAAGGCACAGGATTCACAATCGAAGGATTAACCGGCGCATACTGATAGTAAGGCTGCTGTGCATAAGGCTGGGGATTCGCGTAGGACTGCTGCGTCTGTTGTCCGTAGGACTGCTGCGTCTGTTGCGAGAAAGGCTGCTGTGCATAAGGCTGAGGATTCGCGTAGGGCTGCTGCTGATAGGGCTGCTGCGCGTAGGGCTGTTGCGCGTAAGGCTGCTGCGTATAAGGTTGCTGCGCGTAAGGCTGCTGCGCGTAAGACTGCTGAACAGGATTCTGATTGGCAGAAGGGAATTCTGTTACTGTGTCAGTTTCTGAAATGGTCGGAATTTCAGGCATCTGAATATCAGAAGCGTTCGGCACCGGGATATCAGCTGCATTTGGAGATGCATCAGGTTTCCATTCGTTCACGATATCTGTTTGATCTTTGTTGAGATCGACAGGATTGTTATCCAAATCAAGTCACTCCTTTTTGTGTATGCGAGATGGGAAAACAATTACATCTGATTGGTGATATTCTCGAGCATTTCAGTGTATCCTTCAACGCCTCCCATTGCCGCCAGAGAAGCAATCGCAAGGATAACGGCAAGAATACCGATACCGAGTCCAATCCAGCCGAGAGGAGACTTCTTGTTCTTCTTGGCAAACAATGCGCCCAGGATGATACCGGTAATGCCGAACGGAATGCCGCAGCAGAAAATGCCGAGGGCGGAGAACACAATGGAAAGAATGCCCATTGTGTTGGATTCCTTCTGTACCTGCACAGGGGGATAGGGGGCATACTGCTGGTAGGGCTGCTGCTGATAGGGCTGCTGCTGATAAGGCTGCTGCTGATTAGGATCAGGATTATAACCGGTATTGTTCTGCTGGTTGTTGAAGTTGTAATCGTTGTTCATAGATAAAGTTCCTTTCAATGATATGATGACAGATTAATCTGTTGACAGAGTGATTAACGGATAAAAGCGATAAAGCCAGGAAGCTGACTTACTAAAGCATCGATTTCTTCTTGGGAATACTGTCCGGACATCTCGAGGAAGGCTCTGTATTCATCAGGATTGAGAATGAGATAGATAACGAAAGCAAGAAATGCAAGCGCGAGAAGGCTGATAACCAGACCAATCCAGGAAACAACCGATTTCTTGTTGCGGATAACGCCGATAATAGCGAGAATCAGACCGATGGGAGAGAGGTAGGTACAGCTTATAATCGGAATGATAATCGAAAGAATGCCGAGTACGATGCTCTTATGTTTGGATTCCTGCTGAACCGGAACCTGGTAGGGGTTATAGGGAATCTGCTGATTGGCACCATACATATAAGGGGTCTGCTGATAGGGGGACTGCTGAGGCTGCTGCGGAACCTGCTGCTGCGGAACAGCGTTCGGATCCGTAGTGGGGGGAGTCTGGTAGCCGTTGAAATTGGTGTAGTTGTTGTTTGGGTTGTCCATTTTTGAAATTCCTTTCATAAAAAAGATTTTAAGCAAATCTGCTCATTCATATTATAGCAAATTAAATACAATTTGTAAATATAAAATTAAAAAAAATCTGTCTGATTTTCATTATTTTTTTCGTCATGCTGTCCGGTATTTTGTTTTAGTTAAAAAAATTAAAATAAGGCTTGTCAAACGGAAGCATTCGTATTATAATAAATAAGATTAATTTTTCAATATATTTCAAAGCACACAGGAGGCGTGATCCAATGTCAGGACATTCAAAATGGAGCACAATCAAAAGAAAGAAAGAAAAAATCGACGGGGCAAGAGCCAAGATATTCACCAAAATCGGCCGTGAAATCGCCATCGCCGTGCGCGAAGGCGGCAGCGCGGATCCTTCAGCCAACGCCAAGCTGCGCGACTGCATTGCCAAGGCCAAGGCCAATAATGTTCCCAACGAAAATATTGAACGCATTATCAAGAAGGCTTCCGGCGAGAACGACGGAAAGACCTACGAATCTCTCACCTATGAAGGCTATGGCCCCTGCGGCATCGCGGTGATTGTCGAAACGCTTACCGACAACCGCAACAGAACGGCGGCCGATCTCAGGCATTATTTTGACAAGTTCGGCGGCAATCTGGGCACCACAGGCTGTGTGTCCTTCATGTTCCAGGAAAAGGGCGTCATTGTCATTGATAATGAGGAAGGCGAGATTGAAGAGGATCAGATGATGGAGGACGCGCTGGAGTCCGGCTGCTCGGATTTTGTAGCGGAAGGCGACGCGTTTGAAATCTATACCGATCCGGCCGATTTCAACGCGGTTGTCGCCGCGCTGGAGGAGAAGGGCTACACGTTTGTATCCGCCGATGTGGAGCAGGTGCCCGACACCTATTCCACCATCGAGGATGAGGAAGCGGCCGTCAAAATGCAGAAGCTGCTGGATATGCTTGAGGACAACGATGATGTCCAGAATGTATTCCACAACTGGGAAAACGCCGAGTAAGATCACCTGTGAATGATTCCGGATACGGCTTTTTCTTCCGGTCCGGAATCATTCATCTGCTTTTCTTCAGAATAAGAAAAAAAATAACCGGAATTACGAAAAAAAGCTTGACAATTCATGATTGCTGTGTTATACTTTAGAAGCTGTCGAAAGCACGGGGCATTAGCGCAGTTGGGAGCGCGTTTGAATGGCATTCAAAAGGTCAGGGG
>CADCON010000242.1 GCA_902803035.1 uncultured Ruminococcus sp. | reverse complement strand
TCAATTACGGCGGCAGCTCCTCCGACTGGAGCTCCTCTACATGGAAGACTGCCCTGAACGGCAAGTGGACGACCATCAACTATCAGCTTATCATCTCCGGCAATACTCTGCAGGAGTGCGTCAGCGCGGATACAAGCGTGACCATTCCGTCCACTGTCACCTCCATCAGCGTGTCCGCGTTCGACAAGTGTTCCAAGCTGCAGAGCATTTCTGTCAACAGCAGCAACACTTCGTTCAAATCCGTGAACGGCGTTGTGTACACCAAGGACGGCAAGACGCTCTATCGCTTCCCGCCTGCCAAATCGGTCAGCAGCTTTACGGTTCCGATTGACGTCACCACCATCCGGAATTCCGCGTTCTGCAACTGTACCGCTGTCAAGGCGGTCACGCTTCCGTCGGGACTGACGACCATCGAGCCCTACGCCTTTGACGGATGCACCAGCCTCACTATCGTCACCATTCCGGCCAGTGTCACGTCGATCGGTTACAAATCCTTCGGCAGAATGACCGGTCTGAAGTATCTCTGCATCAACGCAAAGGATCCTGCCACTCTTGAGGCCGACGCTTTCAAGGATACCACCGGCATCACCACCATAGCCTATATCGGCGCCCTTTCCGACTGGAGCTCCTCCAAGTGGAGCAGCCAGACCAACATCAAGAATAAGACAAAGTATTGCAATTCCGAGATGCAGGACTATACATTCGTAAAGTATCACGATTCGTCCGCTACCGGCGTCAATCTTGTCGACTTCGCCACCTATCTCAAATCCAGCGCGCTGCCCACGACGCTCACCTCCGTCACCCTGCCGAAATCCCTTACCGGCTATGACGCCGCTGCTTTCGACAGCCTGACCGCGCTGACCACCATTTCCATTTCCAGCGATAATACCGCCTACAAGACGGAAGACGGCATTCTTTACAGCAAGGACGGCAAGAAGATCTGCCGTTATCCGAGAGGCAAGACAGGCACCTCCTTCACTATCCCGACATCCGTTACGACCATCGGCGATTCCGCCTTCTGGAACTGCTCGAAGCTCAAGACCATCACGCTGCCCTCCGGCCTTACCACGATCGAAAATTACGGTTTGTGCGGTACCGGAGCGGAGCTGATTACCATTCCCGCCAATGTCAAGACGGTTGGTAAATACGGTCTTTCCGCGGCTTCTCTGAAGTATCTCGTGATCCGCTCCAAGACGCCGACCACGGTTGACGAAAAGGCTTTCAATTCCTCGACCAACCTCAAGGAAATTGCCTTTATCGGCACGTCCTCTGAGTGGACCAGCTCCAAGTGGAGCGCCATTTCGCAGCTCACCGCGAGCAGCGTGACCAGATATAACGACACGGACGTGACCGACCGTTACTACTCCAAGTTCACCGGCACCGGCACAACCGCCACGATTCCTTCCTTCATCACTGAGATTTACAAGTACGCCTTTGACGATGCCGCCAATCTGACGACCATCAATGTCAACGCGAACAACACGAAGTATCAGGGTATCGACGGCGTTCTCTACAGCAAGGACGGCAAGACGCTGGTTCGCTTCCCCAACAACAAGGCGGCGACCTTCGCCATTCCCGACACCGTCACGACGGTAGGCAATTCCTCGTTCTACGAGTCGTCCAAGATCAAGAATATCACCGTTCCCGCCAGTGTGACCAAGGTAGAGGACTATGCCTTCGGCAAGGACACGCTCACCTCGATCACCATCAAGGCAAAGACCGCCACGGTTGCAAGCAATGCCTTCAACAGCACTACCGTGACGACCGTCAACTTCGTCGGTACGCTCGCCGAGTGGAACGCTTCCTCCTGGAAGACGGCTCTGAGCGGCAAGTACACCACGCTCAATTACCTCAGCTTCACCACAGACAAAACTTCTCCGCAGGCTCCCAACACCACCATCAAGCTCAGCGCGACCGGCGGTTCGAAGTATAAGTTCTACTATGAGAAGGGCGGCAACTGGACCCGTCTGCAGGACTTCTCCACCACCACCTACTACAACTGGAAGCCCACCGCGGCCGGCACCTACAATCTCTATGTGGATATCGCCGACGCCAACGGCAATGTGCTCGCCACCCAGAAGCTCGTCTATGAGATCAAGAACGCTTCCGGTGAGCTGACCGCCACCATGACCGCGCAGTACAATTCTCCGCAGGCGGCCGGCACCACCATCAAGCTGAATGTAACCGCCAGCGGCGGCACCGCTCCCTATAAGTACAAGTTCTACAGCGAGTGCAAGGGCGTATGGACCAAGCTGTGGGATTACGACACAAGAGACTGGTACAACTGGCACGCCACCACCGTCGGCACCCATACCGTCTACTGCGACGTGATGGACGCCACCGGAAAGGTTGTCTGCTCGCTCTTCAAGTACCAGATCGTGGAAGGCACCGAATTCGTCGCTGACCTCAACGCCAACAGAATTTCCGGTCAGTATGTCGGCACCGAAATCAGACTGCTCGCCGATTCCTCACATGGCTCAGGCACCGTGCAGTACAAGTTCTATGTCGAGCTGGACGGCAACTGGAGCGTTCTCCAGGCCTACAGCACCAAGGACTACTACCTCTGGACTCCCACCAAGGCAGGCTACTACAACCTCTACCTCGACGCGAAGGACAGCACCGGCAAGGTTGCCAGCAAGCGTCTGGTCATCACCATCGAGGAAGGCAGCCCGCTCAAGATCAAGTCCTTCACCGCCAATCCCTCCGCGCCTTCCGCCAATACCAACGTCACGCTGAAGGCCACCACTACCGGCGGTCTGGCGCCCGTTACCTACAAGTTCTACTATGAGAAGGGCGGCAACTGGGTCAAGATCAGAGATTTCGCCGAGTCGAACACCGTGACATGGAAGCCCACCAGCGGCGGCACCTACCATGTCTATGTGGACGCCTTCGACGGCAAGAAGAACACCCAGTGTCTCATGATCACCGTCAATGTCGCCGGATAAAACCGGTCCGCATGCCGTCAGGCTTTGCCTGTGACGATGCGATCAACCAATAAAACGGCCCGTGGGCTTTTCCCGCAAAAGGGAATCGTTCACGGGCCTTTTTTATAAAATCTGAGCATTTCTTGATGAATTATTGATCGAAAACCCGAAAGGGAAGAATTATCAGCTTTTTCTTTCTTAATGGTATTGAAATACTGTTTTTTTTGTGATATAATGATCAAAATACGTTTATGTGTGAACGGGAAAACATAAACGGTCGTTTTTGTTATTTTTTTCAAAGGAGATTGCTTGTCATGAAAAAATTCAAAGCCGTCATTTCCGCGATTGTTGCCGTTCTTATGTTCTGCAGCTTCGCTGTCGTAGCGCACGCCAAAACTACCAAAAAGAAGACAACGACCACCAAGCCGCAGACCGTTTCTTCCGAATCGAAATCCGACAAGGAAGAGAAGGAGGAAAAGGGAATCCGTCTTGAGGACGCCACGCCCGAAGAAATTGCGGATATCGGCGTGGGCGCGCAGATTGCCGCGGGTCAGAAGCCTGATAATGTCACCGTCGTCACAGTGACCGACCTGCTTCCTGAAGAGGATCCCGCGAAGCAGGCGGCCGTTGCCGATACATCTACCCTGAATACCGTCGTCGCCGTGCTGATCGCGCTGGTTTCCGTGCTGTTTATCGCCGTAGGTGTGCTGTATTATTTCGCCTATCGCGCCGGACTTTTCAATCCTGACAGAAGATAATTGTCAGCGATCGTATTATTCATTTTGGGGTGAAATGATGGGACGTATTTATATTGCCGCGCATAAGCAATTCGAGGTTCCGGATGATCCCGCCTACAGGCCGCTGTTTGTGGGAAAATCCGCCGATTGCGGATGGGACGGCGAGCGCGATAATGTCGGGGATAATATCTCCGATAAAAATCGGTTTTACTGCGAACTGACGGGCATTTACTGGATGTGGAAAAACGCGCCGGAAAGCGATTATCTCGGACTGGTGCATTACCGGCGGTATTTTTGCCATAAGGACGACAAAAAGCGGCTCACCGGCGATGAGATTGAAACGCTGATGGAGAAGTTCGACGCCGTTCTGCCCCGGAAGCGTTCGTATTACATTGAAACCTGTTATTCCCATTACAAACACGCGCACAACATCCATGACCTTGACACGGCGAGAGAAGTCATCTGTGAGCTGTGTCCCGGATACGCCGATGATTTTGACAGGGTGATGAAGCAGCGCAGCATTTACATTTACAATATGTTTATTCTCAAGCGCGACATCTTTAACCGGTATTGTGAATGGCTGTTTCCGATTCTCTTTGAACTGGAAAACAGAATTGACATCTCGCGTTATGACGATTACAATCTCAGGGTGTTCGGCTTCATAGCCGAAAGGCTTTTTAATGTCTGGCTCGGCCACCAGCAGCTTCATGTCTGCGAAATGCCGGTTGTTTTTACCGAAAAACAGAATCTGCCGCTGAAGTACATCGGATTTGTCGTCAGAAAGTTCACGGGAGGCAGGAGATATGAAAAGAAACAGACCGATTAAGGTGCTGATGGTTTCCCCTCGTCTGGAATATTGCGGCGGCGTGGAAAGCTATATCATGTCTTATTACAATAATACCGACAGAGAAAAGGTCAGTTTCGATTTCATCGCGCACAGAGCCGAAGAACCGTCCTATAAGGATTACATCGAAAAGTCGGGCGGGCGGGTTTTTATTATTCCGGAAAAAGAGCTGAAAAACCCGTTCCGCATGAGAAAAATCCTCGACCGCTTCTTTACGCAGCACAATTATTACGATGTGGTGCATTGCAATATGCCCAACGGAGCCTATTATTATCTCAGCGCGGCCAAGCGGGCGGGCGTTCCGGTGCGGATTCTTCACGCGCATCAGACGCAGTACGCGGATATGCTGGCGCATTCGCTCCGGAATTACCCCCTTATCAAGCTGGGCAAGCTCTACGCCAATGAGCGTTGCGCCTGTTCGGAGGCGGCGGGAAAATTCCTTTTCGGCAAGGACTTTTATGTGATCAACAACGCGCTGGAATGCGAGCGGTTTTTCTTCAGCGGGGAGGAACGCGCCCGGCGCCGCGCTGAAATGGGGCTGGACGGCAAGCTGGTGGTTTGCAATGTCGGAAGGTTCTGCCATCAGAAAAACCAGCTGTTCCTGCTCGATATCTTCCGGCATTTTCATTCCGTCAGGCCGGATGCCGTTCTCCTTCTGGTGGGCGACGGCGAGATGAGAGAGGACATTACCGCGAAGATTGCCGCGCTCGGCCTTGAGGACTGCGTCATTCTGACCGGTACCCAGATGGAAGTGCCGCCGTATCTGATGGTGTCCGATGTGATGGTCATGCCGTCGCTGTACGAGGGGCTTCCCATTGTCGGGCTGGAAGCGCAGGCGTCCGGTCTGCCGTGCGTCGTGTCCGACACCGTGACCGGGGAGCTTGACATTACCGGCAACGTCACCTTCTGCCCGCTTAAGGCATCCCCGGAAGAGTGGACACAGTGCGTTCTGGCGTCCGCGGACCGCGACAGGATGCCCCGGAACGAAATACTGGAGAAAATGAGCGCGGGCGGATATGACATTCACACGGAGGCGCGCAAGCTCGAGCTGCTTTACGAACAAATGCTGCATTCCGATGGAGACAGAGTATGATTTATCTGATAATGACGATGACATCCGTTTTTCTGGCGGTGATTCATATATCCTACAAAGACCGATATGCGTTGAGCAACAGGGAAGGCGATTATCGCAAGAGCCTTATTGCGGCCGTCTTATCGGTCTTGCCGTTTATTATCGTTGCCGGCTTCCGGTACGATGTGGGCACCGATTATCTTTACACATATGTGCCGAAATTCAATGAAATCGCCAACGGACAGGAAAACTATTTTGAGCCGGGATTTTACCTGCTGAACAAACTGATTCAGCTTTACACGCGGGATTATTTCTGGCTTTTTCTTGTGTGCGCGGTGATCACGTACGCGATTGTCTTCAATTGTATCTTCCGATATCTCAATGATCCGGCTTTCGGCATTCTTCTTTTTGTGATCACGACGGGGTATTTTGTTTCGCTGAATACGACAAGGCAGTACATCGCCATCGCGCTGTTCCTGTGGTCGATCCGGTATATCAGAAGCGGGGAATGGTGGAAATATCTGATCACCATCGTTATCGGCGCTATGTTCCATACCAGCATTCTGATCATGCTTCCGCTGTATTTCCTTTGCCGGATGCGGTTCCGCCCGGTTGTCTCGTTTGCCACCATCGGCGTTGCCTTTGCGGTGACAAGCCTTCTGAGAAACCTGCTGACCAGCCTTTTTGCCAATCAACGATACGGGGAATATTTTGATTCCTATTATGATTCGGGCGAGACTGCCGTCCGCTTCCTGCTCATCAACCTTGCGATCCTGATTCTGGGTCTGATCTGCATGAAAATCGGCGGGAATGAGGAAACGACGGAGGCAATTCCCGGTAAGCCGGAGGAGAAGGAGGCGGAAGAAAGCAAGCCGTATCAGTGCGATGATCTCAATATCTATATGCAGATACAGTTTGTTTCCACGGTCGTCTGCGCCTGCTCCGGCGCCATTCCGCTGGCGTACCGCATTATCTGGAACTTCTCGTCCATTCAGATTTTCCTGATTCCCATCATGCTTGAACGCATCCAGAATGCGTGGGCGAGGAATTTGGCCAAAGGAGCCGTCATCGCATCGTTCACAGTGCTCACTATCGTGACGATTTTCATGAACGGGGAGCATGGCGTCGTTCCGTATCAATCCATCTTTTCCAAGTGAGGGCTTTTTGTAATGATATCAATCATTGTTCCGGTCTACAATGTGGAATGCTTTCTGGAGGAATGCCTGACAAGCATTGCGGCGCAAACCTTCAATGATTTTGAGGTTCTGATGATCGACGACTGCTCACCGGATCATTCCTGTGACATTGCCCATGCCTTCGAGGAAAAGGACAAGCGGTTCCGCTATATCCGCCGGGAATCCAATGGCGGTCTGAGCGCGGCGCGGAATACGGGTCTGCGGCAGGCGAAGGGGGACTACATCGCCTTTGTGGATTCCGATGACAGGATAGAGGAAAATTATCTGGCGGCACTGACGGACGCTATCGAAGCAAACGGCGCGGACGTCGCTGTCTGTGCCGTTACGCAGCTCCTTCTCAATGGCGGCAGGCTCAGGAGCCGCGCCGGGAATCATTGCTTCGGCAGGGATGACGCGATCGCGGAAATGCTCTATCAGCGGTCGTTCGATGTGAGCGCGTGGGGAAAGCTCTATCGCAGGCAGGCATGGGACGGATTGTTTTTTACCGAAGGGATTCTGTATGAGGATCTGGATATCATGTACCGCGTTTTTGAAAGGTGCGGGAAGATTGCCTACACAGATCAGACCTCCTACATCTACATTCATCACAAAAGCTCCATTCTCCGGAACGGATTCAACGAGCGGCATTTTGACGTGCTCAGGGCGGCGGAACGCGTGATGGAGCATTATTCCGCCGCGGGCGGTGAATTGTACAGGGCGGCGGTCAGAAGGTATGTCTATTCCAACTTTTTGCTGATCAATATGCTTCTGGATTCGGGCAGCGGCCGCCGCGACTATTTCCGGATGCTCCGGGGGAATATTCTCAGGCACCGTTCCGGGATTCTTTGCGACCGGAAGGCCAGGCTGTCGGATAAGATCGGCGTTATTTTTATTTCAGCGGGTGTGGCTCCTTTTCGATTCGGAATGAAGGTTTTCCGCAGGGCGCGAGGTGTGGATAATGAACAAAACTAAGAAGAATTTCCTGAAATCGTCTATCTGCTACCTTCTGGGCAATATTCTCTCCAAGGTGGTAGTGGTATTTCTGCTGCCCTTGTACACCCATTCCATCAGCCCTGCCGATTACGGCAGATACGATTTGTATGTGGCGTTTGCCAATTTCTTTTCCACCGTCCTTTTCTGCGAAATCTGGATCGGCACTATGCGGTTCATGATGGAGGAAAAGGAACTGAAGGGCAAATTCTCGGTCATGAGCAGCTCGCTGGTGGTTTATTTTTCTTCCGTGCTGCTGTATCTCGCCTCCTTCAGCCTCTTCAGTCTGATTGTGAGCATCCGCTATTTCCCGCTGGTGCTTCTCTTTGGCCTGATGCTGACGGTGCAGAATTACTACCTCTACGCGGCAAGGGCGTTGGGAAAGAGCGTGCTTGTGGCGTTGAGCGGTTTCATCTCGACCTGTGTGATGGTGCTGCTGAACGTCATATTCATCAAGGGATTCCATATGGGCTACAGCAGCCTTTTCATCGCCTCGATCTGCGGCATACTCGTGCAGGCCGTGATACTGGAGTGCAATATCAGGCTCATTGGAAATGTGTCCCTCCGGCAGGTCAGCCGGGATACCGTCAGGAAGCTGGTCATCTACTGCCTGCCGTATTGTCTGAACTCCGCCGCCTACTGGTTCCTGACAGGATTCAACAGCGTGGCGGTCACCAGCTGGATCAGCTCGGAGCAGAACGGATTCTATGCCATCGCCAATAAATTTTCCGTCGCGGTCAATCTGGTGGGAACCTGCTTTTCGCTGGCGTGGCAGGAAACGGCGTTTGCCAAGAGCAGCAGCCAAAGTGAGCAGGGCAGATTCTATTCGCGGGCGACGGATCTCTATGTCAAATTTGTCTTTTGCGGCCTGACCGTCATTGTTCCGGCCATTGGCGTGGCGTTCGATTTCCTTGTCGGAAGCCAGTATTCCTTCGCCAGACGCATTATTCCGTTGTCGCTGATGGGGGCGGCCGCCAATCTCTTCTGCGTGTTTCTGGGGAATATCTTCGGCGCCATCAAGAGAACCAAGTACATTTTCATTTCGATGGTGATTTCCTGCCTGGTCAATGTGGGACTTCTCACATGGCTGATCGATGACCTCATGGCGCAGGCTGCCGCGTTGTCGCTGATGATCGGATGCATTGTGAACGCTTCGATCAGACTGGTGCTGCTCCGCCGGCTGATCGATCTGCGGGTGAATCTGCTGAAGATCGCGCTGTTTGCCATTCCGCTGGGGGTGGTGAGCGTCGTCTTCTTCCTTTTCGGCACAGCGGTAAACGCCGTCATGCTGGTCATCGCCCTCGCCTATGTCTGCTATGTCTTCCGGGATATGCTCGGAAATCTGTTGCGTCTGGCCAAGGGAAAGTTACGGAGGAATACGGTTAATGAGTGACAGGTTAAAGGCTTCCATTATCACGCTCCACCGGGTCAAGAATTACGGCTCTGTGTTACAGGCGTACGCCACACAGTGCCTGCTGGAGGATCTGGGATTTCAGGCGGAGATTGTCGATTACATCTCGCCAAGGCTTCAGGACAGGAATGCCCGCAGGCTGCTCACCCAATCCTCGTCAAAGGCCGATTCCGCGCTGAAGAAATTCATTCACAGGCTGGTGGTTTTTCCCTCCTATGCCGCGCAGAAACGGGTTTTCAATTCGTTCGTTGAGAAAAAACTGCGTCTGTCCGCGCCGTATCTGACGGAGGACAGGCTGAAGATGTTTCCGCCCCAGTCGGATCTCTATTGCACCGGAAGCGATCAGGTCTTCAATTCACAGATCAACGGCATGGTGGAAAGACCGTTTTTCCTCGATTTTGCGCCTGAGGGAAGAAAGAAGATCGCTTACGCGGCGAGCTTCGGCATTGAGGAGCTTCCGGCGGACGAAGAGGAGGAAACGGCCCGCCTGCTGAAAAAATACAGCTGTGTTTCGGTCCGCGAGGACAGCGCGCTGCCCATTCTTGAGAAGCTCGGCGTCCAAGGGCAGACCGTGCTCGATCCGGTGCTGTGCGTGTCGCCGGAGCGGCTGAAGGCTCTCGGAGCGGGGCGTCCGCGCCGCAGACCGTATATTCTGATCTACGAACTGAACGGCGAGAGCCGGATTGCGGATTATGCCGCGCAGGTGTCCGCGCTGACCGGCTGGGAGATTGTGCGGATTTCCTACTACTATCACCATATTTTCAAGAAGGGACATACCGTCGTCTGTCCCTCTGTCGGCCGGTTCATCACCCTTTTCGCCAATGCCGCGCTGGTGATGACCGATTCATTCCACGGCACCGCGCTTTCGCTTCAGTTCCGGAAGCAGTTCCGGGTCGTCATGCCGCCGAAGTATTCCACGAGAATCGGGAGTATTCTTTCCGCGCTTGACCTGAAGGAGCGCATCATCGGGCCGGATTTCGACCCGGAGCGCGCCGTGGAGGAAACCATTGACTATGCCCGCGTCACGCCCGCCCTTGAAACGCTGCGGGAAGATTCGATGGCATTCCTGTGCCGGGCGGCGCGGATGGAGCGCACGCAGCGGCGCGGCGGCCCCTCCTGCACGGGCTGCGGGCTTTGCGCCGCGCTTTGTCCGGGCGGGGCGATAGAAATGCGGGAGGACGACAGCGGATTCCGTTATCCCGCCGTCGTGGAGAACCGGTGCCTTCATTGCGCCCAATGCGCCATATGCCGCATGGAGGCGTATGCCACGCGGGAAGCGGCCGGCGCGCCGGCTTGTCTGGCGGCGGTCAGCCGTGAGCGGGAACTCACCGGGGAATGCAGTTCGGGCGGCGTTTTCGGAGCCGCCGCGAAGCATTGGATGGCCGGGGGCGGCGTGGTGTACGGCTGCGCCTTCGACGACCGGATGAGGGCGGCGCATATCAGGGTGGACAGCGCCGCGGAATTGCCCCGGCTTTTCGGCTCCAAATATGTCCAGAGCGACATTTCCCATTGCTTTGAATCCATCGCGGCAGATCTCGCGGAGGGGAGAAGCGTTCTTTTCTGCGGTACGCCCTGTCAGACAGCGGCTGTCCGCTGCCGCTTCAAGGACTGCGACCGGCTCCTTCTCATTGACATTCTCTGCCACGGCGTGCCTTCGCAGCGGATGTTCAGCAGCTATCTGCAATCGCTGAGCCGGCCGGATCAGACCTGCGCCGCCTACTCCTTCCGCGACAAAAGGCTCGGATGGGGACGGGGCATAAGCTACACCCTCGCCGGCGCGGACGGCGGCAGGAAGCGCGTTCTGCGATACAGCGGCGCGGACGGCTATTACGCCATGTTCTACGAAGGACTGATCCTGCGTCCGTCCTGTTACGAATGCCGTTACAAGGGAAGTCCCCGCGTCGGCGACATCACGCTGGGGGATTTCTGGGGCGTCGAAGAGGAATATCCGGCTTTTGAGAGCGGCAGGGGCGTGTCGCTGGTGCTGGTCAATACCGAAAAGGGAAGCAAGCTGATGGCGGACATTTCCGACGGGCTGAGAACAATGCCCGCCGGGCTGGCGGCGGCGGCGCGGCACAATACGACGCTGACCGGCAATGCTCCCCGCCCGGAATCGGGTGAGGAATGCGTCCGCCTGCTCCGCGAGAAGGGATTTTCCGCCGCGGAGAAATGGTATTGGCACAGCCGCCGGGGAAGAAGACGGAAGGCGGCCGTGAAAAGCGCGATTCTCCGGCTGAAACGGCTGGCGGCGCGTGATTTCTCCGGTCAGTGACCGTCAGGCTCCGTCGGAGAATTGGGTATTGAAATTTTTTACAGTATCTGTTATAATAATCACAAAGACAGTCTTTGATTGTTCGCGGGCGGCATTGACAGGCTCTCCGCAGCGCGGAAGGGATGTGCGGAAAAAGGCGGGGAACGGCGCGGTCATTCGGACGCGCTGCCTTCATCTGCCGTTGAAATACTACAGACAGGCCGGAAGCAGCCGTCATCCGAAGCGATGATAGCTCACCAATTCAATGGATGCGAGGTTTTAAACTGATGAAAAACAAGTACAGCTTTTCCAATATTGTAAATATGTTTTACAATAAATACTACATCGTTCTGCTATGCGCGGTTTTGTGCGGCATTTTGTCTTTTGTGTTTTCCAAATTCATCATGCCCAAGAAGTACGAATCCTTTACATCCCTCTATGTCAAGAACATGAGCGAGGATTCCACCGCGAACAATGTCAATCTGAGCGACCTGAACGCTTCAAAGTCTCTGGTCGAAACGTACATTGAGGTGCTCAACAGCAATGCCCTGATGAATAACGTGTCCGACGCGCTGTGTGCCAAGTACAGCATGGAGAAGCTCTCGGACGTCTTTGAGATCAAGGACGGCAGGATCCGGCCCGATTCGGTCAGAGAATGCTTGACTATGTCGGCTTCCAACAAGACGGAAGTGCTGAAGGTGTCCGCCAGAACGAAGGACCCGAAGATTTCTTCCGATATGTGCAATTCCGTCGCCGAGTTTGCGCCGGAATTCCTCACCCGTATCGTCGGAGCCGGTTCCGTCGAGGTGATCGACAAGGCTGTCCCCGAATATGAGCCGGTGGAGCCGAATGTGGCGGCCGTGACGCTGGCGGGCGTTATTCTCGGATTCATCTTTTCGTGCGGCTTCATTTTCGTGATCGATTTGTTTGACAACACGGTCAAGGACAAGGATTCTGTTATCGAAAGATACAAGAAGCCGGTTCTCGGCAGCGTTCAGCATATTTCGATCGGCGGCAAGGACAAGAAGCGCGGCGAAAAGGGCAGCGCGGATGAGCTGATACTGAACAAGGACGTCCCGTTCAATTACATCGAAAGCTACAAATCGATCCGCACCAACGTCATGTTCTCGCTGAGTACCAAGGAGGGCAAAATCCTGGTGATTTCCAGTCCGAATCCTGACGAAGGCAAGTCGACCGTTGCGGTCAATCTTGCCACGGCGCTGGCGCAGAATGGCGAAAGGGTGCTGCTGATCGACGCGGATATGCGGAAGCCTGTGCTTCATAAGATGTTCAAGATCAGCAACAAGAGCGGCCTTTCCACGACCATTATCGGTATTTCGAAGTTTGAGCAGTCCGTGACGAAGGATGTGGCTCTGAATCTTGATATTCTCACCTCCGGCCCCACGCCGCCGAACCCGTCCGAGCTGCTTGCGTCCAAGCATTTCCGTGACCTGCTGGTCGATCTTGAGGGAAGATATGATTTTGTCATCGTGGATTCACCTCCGATCAACATCGTCAGCGACGGCCTGGTATTCACTGATATCATCAACGGCATACTGCTCATTCTCAGGTATCGCAAGACCACCTACAACGAGGTCGCGGAAGCCATCAGCAGCGTAGAGCTGGCCAATGCCAACCTGATCGGCTTCATTATCAATGACGTCAGTCAGAAAAGACTCAGCCCCTATTACCGCAAGGACGGCTATTATGCCTACAAGTCATAATTCTCCTGCCGCTCCGCCGGTTCCTCAATTATTGAAAGAAGCCCCTTCAGTTTTTCTGCAAGGGGCTTTTGTTTTTTTTGTATGGCGGCATTCATGTCAGTCCCTCCGAAGAACGGTTGATTCTGCCGCGCTTTTTCAGCGCGTTATCCCATGAGAAGATGAACCGTCAGGGCGGCGGCGATCATTCCTGTCAGGTCGGCTGTCAATGCCGCCGGAAGAGCGCATCCGGTCTTTTTTTGTCCTATGCTCCCGAAATAGACCGTGAGGGTGTAGAAGGTCGTTTCCGTCGAACCCATCATGACCGACGCCACTCTTCCCGCGCCGCTGTCGGGACCGCGTGAGAGGAAAATGCTCTGGAGAACGGCCAGCGCGCCGCTGCCTGAAACCGGGCGGATCAGCATGAGCGGGAGCGTTTCGGGCGGAATCCGCAATGCGCCGATCAGCGGCCCCGCGGCGGCGGACAGCGCTTCGATCATGCCAGACGCGCGCAGCATTGAAACGCAGAGGGTCAGCGCGGTCAGTGAAGGCATGACGCCGACGGCCGTTCGCAGCCCTTCTTTTGCCCCCTGCGTGAATGCTTCAAATACATTGACTTTTCTGACGACGCCGAAAAGAACGACGCCGGCAACAAAGACGATCACAAAATAATTGCCCACTACCCGCGCACTTCCTTCTTTCCGCCGGACAGTGCCAGACACATCAGCAATCCCGCCGCCAGCGCGCTCAGAGAGGAAATCCACACGCAGACGAGGATGCCGGCGGGGTCTTTCGAGCCGGCCGCGCCGCGAAGCGCCATGACGGTCGTCGGAATGAGCTGCACCGACGCGGTGTTCAGGACGGCGAAGGTGACCATTTCCCGCGTCGGCTGCTGCCCGGGAAGATGATTTTCGCCGGCGAGGGCACGCATGGCTTTGAGTCCCGGAGGCGTGGCGGCATTGCCAAGCCCGAATACATTGGCCACTACGTTCATGCAGATGTATTTTTCCGCGTCCCCGCCCCTGGCAAGCCCCGGCATGATTCTCCTGAGAAGCGGACGGAGCAGCACCGCCGCCGCGCCGGTCAGACCGGATTTTTCGGCGATTGCCAGAATGCCGCTCCATAGAGCCATGGCGCCGGTTACCGTCAGCATCAGCCGCATGACGTCGCTTCCGCTCTGCAGGATCGCTTCCGCCGCTTCCGGCTGCCTTCCGGCGGCAATGCTCCAGACCGCGGAAATCAGTATCAGCGCGGCAAAAATGTCGTTCATCATGGTTTTCACTTCTCCGGAATGAAATTTTTTTTTGCAAAAAGATTTACTTATTTTTATGTATGTGTTATGATTATTATGACTGACTGATCAAATTACGAGAGAGGAAGATCGGATTGCCGGATTTTTCAGACAGATTCCGGGGGAACGGTAACGGAGAAGAGCGAAACGATGGCTTTGACGATGATTTCGATGAAATAAACGACGATTTTGACGACGGTTTTTCTGATTCTCCCGCGGACGAACCGTCTGACGCGGAACAGGCGGGGACTCGGAGAATGTCCGCGGACGGCAATGCCGGATGGGGGAGAAGAACGAAGCGGAATGCCGGCTTCGGGGAGAAAATGGCGGCGTTGTCAGGCTCCCTCGCTTCCCGCTTCGGAAGCCTGCTTCACGGGGACGGAAAGCCTGCGGGAAACGCAGGAATGGACCGTTCCGACGCGTCCTTCGCGGGTCATTATGACAGCGCGCTGGACGAGGGACTGATCACCGACAGCGGCGCGGAGCAGATGAATGCTTCTTCTTCCCGCCGCCGGGAGAACGCGGATGACCGCCGGGAATATGCGGATGACCGCCGGGAATATGCGGATGACCGCCGGGAGAATGCGGGCTATCGCCGGGAATATGCGGATGACCGCCGGGAGAAT
>CADCON010000241.1 GCA_902803035.1 uncultured Ruminococcus sp. | reverse complement strand
TGTGCTGAAATTCCAGCGGAAGCATAAGCTGGAAATTGACGGCATTGTGGGCCCCAAGACACGGGCGGCATTGAAGAAGGCGGTGGGGTGAGATGGAACCTGTCTGGCAGATCATTGTCACGGTGTTCAGCTCCGTCCTCGCGTCGTCCGGACTCTGGACCTTCATCATGAAAAAATCCGAACGCAACGACGCCCGCACACGAATGCTTCTGGGACTCGCCCACGACAGAATCGTTTCTCTCGGTATGAAGTATATCGAAAGAGGCTGGATCACGCACGATGAGTACGAAGACTTTCACCAGTATATGTACTCCCCTTACAAAGAACTGGGGGGCGATGGTTCGGGCGACAGAATCATGCGGGCGGTCGACAAGCTCGACATCCGACCCAACGGGTACAACGGGTACAATGGGTACAACGGGTAAAAAGGAGAATGCCAAATTGAAAACTGATTGGAAACGCAAGCTCTCCAGCCGGAAATTCTGGGCGGCGGTCGCCGGATTCGCCGCGCCTGTGCTGATAGCGTTCGGCATTGCCGACGCCACCGCCACCCAGGTCACCGCCCTCATTATGTCCGGCGGCACGCTCATCGCCTACATTCTTGGCGAGGGCATGGTCGACGCCGGGCGCGGCGAATAATACGCTCTTTCGTCATTCATTCCCTCTCCGAGAAAGGCGGGTGGAGAGAATGATCTTTCGGCGCGGCTTTCAAACTGATATCAACATGACCTCCCGCTGACGCTTTCAGGCTCACGGGAGGTCATGTTTTTTTGCATACGCCGCGGGAATATTGTATGGCTTCTCGCGGAATACTCAGTCAGGTATCTGCTCGCTCAACAGCTTTTCCACTTCCTTCAGGGACAGAATGCTGCAGTGGGCAAGCGTGTTTCTCCATTCACGGAACCGCGTGAGCTGGTTTTTTTCGCTGTCGGACACGGTGACGAAAACGCCGTTCTTGAACATATGGTACAATTCGCCCAGACCTGCTTCTTCGGGGACCGTGATCCTCTCGCCGTTGCTGCCCGTAATCGGAAGGCCGCTTTCCACAAGTGTCCTGTGCCGTCGGACAAAGGAGAGCCGGAAGTCCTCGATCAGCGGGAAGAGCGTCTTGATCTGCGCCTTCCACACCCTCCGTCGGATCATTTCCATAGAGAGATCCAACCGGAACGGCTCCCCCGTACTCCGGACGCTTTCATTGATCCTGGTCACAAAATCCGCCGGCTGCGCGAAGAAATCCTTGCCGAATCCGAGACATAGAGCGCACAGCTCCACATCTCTGCCGCAGAGCTGCGAGGTGATTTCCGCGCAGTACGTCTTTAATTCGTCCTTCATGCGGAGCGGCGATATCGCCAGCATACAGAAGGTATATGCGTCAAAGGGGCTGATCGAACTGTCAAACGAAATGATGTCAATCCCTTTGGTCGGCCGGACGGCGTCGCTTTCGCTGGTTTCCAGAATGAAGACAGCCGGCGGCCTGCCTTTGGGAAGATTCGCCCTGTAATCTGACACAAACGCCAGCCATTCGCCCATTGTCCGTGCCTTGATGCCCTTGACCCAGACAAAACGGTCATTGAGCGGAATGTCATCCCTGCCGGCGAGAAATGCCGCCTGCGTCACGCAGGAGCGGTACTCGCTCCGCTTGTCCTCGTCGCAATAACGCTCCAGCATGAATTTTCCCACATCGCCGGCCGGGGATTCCATCACGTCGAATATCCGCTGGGAATCCTCCGGCGTGACCTTCTCGATCACCACGTTTTCAAAGGCGTCTTTCCACGGCATTCCCTCGGGAAGGAGAAGCGCGACGCTCTTCTGAGCGATCAGCCGGCAGACAATGGACTGAATGAAATTCGCCGCGTTGGTTATCTGTTTCCACCAGACCTGTTCCATTCGTCATCCCTCCATATACTCCATGATCGTCTGATTGATTTCCTCGCGGGTTCCGATCATGCGGAAGAAGCTGTACCGGGCAAACAGATAGTTCCCCGCGGACGTCGCGCGGAGGATATTCATCTCCTTCATTTCCTCCATCAGGGCTTCTACCTGCTCGACGCTCAGGTCGGTTATCTTCCTCAGCTCAAAGGTTTCCGCCAGATCCATCACGTCCTCCGCTGAATAGCCGTTCTTTCCGCTTTCCTCCGTGTAGAGATAGGCAATCAGCAGCGCGATGATGTGGTAGTAGCAGTCCTCGTCCACTTTCAGCGTGATCATGAATTTTTCGGTGATGTCGTGCTGGAAATCGGGGTCCACCAGCACCGTCTTGATGTGCTTCTCCTGAATCTCGTAGGGCGGCGTGCTGCTGTCGGAATAGCCCGCGTAGTTGCTCTGCTTCATGGATTCCAGTAGCTTGGCGCAGTAAAGGTGTATCAGTCCCGGAAAGTAGTTGGTCTTGGCCAGTATCATGCTCACCAGATTGTCCTTCGCTGTCGGAAAACGCATTCCCAGATAATACAGCGGTATCTCCAGCAGCTCCCGCCCTTCCGCGTAATTGAAGGGCTTGACCGTCAGCCATGAAAGCTGCGGAAGCGCGACATTGTCCCGGCGGGCCAGCTCGCTCTTGAAACGCGCAATATTCCTCAGACCCGCAATCACAAATTTGAAGCGTTCCGCGCCGATGGTGTTGATCGACTTCAGTTCGTCGAGCGGCTCAAAGCCTACGTCCGCACAGCTCTCGATGAATCTGTCCGCTTCGTCCATCAGCAGCAGGAAGTACGGAATGGGCGTCGGCGTGTCCGAAAGAAGCCTGCGCCTGATCTCGCGGGCCAACTCATTCCAACTGTCGGTTTCAACATCCCTGTCAAAGAATTTCTCATCCGACAACGCCTGCGATACCTTGCGCGCCGCTTCCCTGACGCCCAGTCCCTTGATGTCCACCAGCACCGCCCTGTCGCCGCGCTCATTGAAATTGATGCTGTTCTTCGCCATGCTCAGCAGGGCGGATTTGCCCAGTTGTCTGCCGCCGTAGACGATATTGACGCCCCTGACGTCCTTGATCTTGCTCAGCTCGTCCTTCCTGCCGATGAAAAGCTCCGGCGAGATGGGATCGGCCGACTTGGTCACGTAGGGCTGATAGTATGTAAACGGCATGATGACCGCCATCAGCATCTGATTGACGGAGTATTCCTCGTAATTGTTGGCAAGATACCGGATCACCACTCTGTCAATGACCGCAAATACCGCTTCGTGCATCGATATTTTGGTATTGCGCGCCAGTGAGCGGCGTTCCCCCACCGTCAGCGCAAAATCCAGCAGCACCAGCGTGTGCATGGAATTGCCAAGACTCATGAAAAGCCTGATCAGGCTGTCCGCGTTAAACCGCCCGAAAAGACAGACCACGCGGAACGCTTTGTCCTCCGCGCCGGAACCAAAGGCGGGAACAGGGTGCTTGTAGCTGCGTCCCTTGCCGGGATTCTGGAGCTTCACTGTAAAGATTTTTCTCACCGGGTCACTCTGGGCGGTCACTTCGCGCACCGAGAAGCCCACGGAGGTCAGAAAACGCGAAATCCTCTCCGGATTGAGAGAAAGGACGCCGGCCGGCCATGATTCGATGATCCTGTTGCCGCCCTTCTCCGCTTTGTTGGTTCCGGCGAAGGTGCGGATGCTTCTTCCCGTGTCGCTGACCGCCCGGTAAAGCATATCATAGTTGCGGAAAAAGTCCGCCAGATAGTCCTTCTCCGTGATCGAGAAGCTGTTGTCCGTTTCGCCGTTCGTCAGCCGTCTGAGCATATCCTCCGCGACAGTGTAATTCTTGTCGTCGATCATCCGGCTGATTCTTTCGGCAAAAGACAATTCTTCCGCGGTGTGTTCGCCGGCTGTCAGGCATTCGTTCAGCTCTTTCCGGATCTTTTCGCCCATGGATCTTGAGGAATTGGCAATCTGCCGCATGAAAGCATCCGCAATGCGGGCGAAGAATCCGTAATTCCTGTAAGCGCGGCAGACCCCGTACCAGTAATCGACGCTGCGCAGGATCTTTTCCTTGGTGTCATCGCCGGAATCATCCAGTTGCCCGTAGCTCTGGGCCAGCTCCAGATCCCCGATGAATTTCTCCAGACGCTTCTGCGCCCGCACCTCCGCCTGCTTCAGTTCGCCCTCCGCATTCCAGTTCTCCTGACTTTCGGAAAACTGATATTTGATATACCGGGCATATTCCTTGATCTGCATGGCCGTGCCGATGTCGTCGTCATTCTTGGTGATCTGCGACATACGATCGTCCCACGTACCGGCCGGTTCATTGAAATGGCGCAGCACGCGGTTCCACCCTTCGCCGCCCTCCAGTCCGATGATCGGCGGGTTGAGCACCGGGCACCAGTCGCTGTCCAGAAAGACGTGCTGATTCCGCATGAATTCGACATAGAAATACCGGTTGCTATCGTCGTCATAATCGCCGGTGAGCTTGTCGATCAGCTCATTCAGCGTGAAGATCAGCACGGTCTTTCCCGGCTGTCCGACCGTTCCGGACACGCCCAGGCTGCCGACCGCCTCCTTCGCGTCCGCAATCAGCCCCTGGCGCAGCTTTTTGTATTCAATGGTGCATTCGTCCGCTTCCGGCGCGGCATAGCTGTCGGTCAGTACGTACCAGTCACAGAGCAGGCGCACGATCTTCCTCAGCTTATTCTGAAGATTGGAGCGCAGCGCGCTGACCAGCTTGGAGGATTTGCGCTTGTATTGCACGCGCTCCTCCGACGCTTTCCAGTAGTAATCGATGAAAGCGTCCAGCTTGCCTGAATCGATATTGTCGGCGTGAATGTCCGCTTCATCCCTGATGAAGGTCTGGGCGAGGAATTCCTTCATCAGGTCAATGCAGTCCACATCGTTCCGGATGACAACGGTCAGGTACTGCGCGATATCTCCCTCCCGGGCAAAAATCATCTTCAGGGTTTCAAGCAGCCGCTTGAGCGATTTTTTCTCCACCACCGGATCCTCGATGAAGCTCGCGTAATACTGCTTTCCGAGTGACGCCAGCTCCGCGATCTTCCTCTCCCGGACCGCTTCGTCACGGATGTGGTAATCGGCGAATTTGTCGATGCCGAAATTGAATTGATTCTTGAAGGAGAAAATGCGGTAGACGAATGACTGCAGGTTCGGATTTTCTTTGAGCACAGGACTTTCCCTCGTCATGGAGTGAAGCTGCTGCATACTGAAATCAAACCTGATATGATTGGTGAAAAAGCAGCGCAGCAACGCGGAAATCAGCATGGCTTCGTCACAGCAGCCGGCTGCCCCGTAATACACATCCATCAGCACGGCGGAGGTGTACCGGCACTTCTCCATCGGGTCGTTGACGGCGTAGGCGAGCTGGCGGCACAGTGTGCGCGCTTCCTCGCTGTAAAGTGACATGGATCGCAGGTAAGCCGTCGCACAATAGATTTTTCCCTCCGCCAGCATCTGCCTGTATAGATCTGCCGGCGGAAGCTCCGTGGGCGAAATCTCGTATTGCTCCGCGTATTTTTCGTCTCCGGCACCGTCTATGGAAGTATCGCCTTCTCCGCCGCAGTATGCCGGATTCCCGGGGGCTTCGGCGCGTTCCTCTTCGTCCGCTCCTTCTCCGTACCATTCATTCTCCTGCCCGTCTATGGAAGCATCCCCTTCTCCGCCGCAGTATGCCGGATTTCCGGGGGCTTCGGCGCGTTCCTCTCCGTCCGCTCCTTCTCCGTACCATTCATTCTCCGGGCCGTCTATGGAAGCATCCCCTTCTCCGCCGCAGTATACCGGATTTCCGGGGGCTTCGGCGCG
>CADCON010000240.1 GCA_902803035.1 uncultured Ruminococcus sp. | reverse complement strand
TTGCTGCGGAACTTAGCATAAAGGTGCTCCGACACCACTATGCTAAGCACCGCATCTCCCAGAAACTCAAGACGCTCGTTGCTCTGCAGATGCTTGCCCTCGTTGGCGTAGGACGAATGCGTCAGGGCAGTCATCAGATACTTCCGGTTGTGAAAATGATAGTCGATGGTATCCTCCAGATAAGAAGGATCAAGGCTTGTCGTCTCTGCCATTTTTTTCATCCTTTCATTAATTTGTGTTGGATGGCACGCCGGCGAACGAATGGAAACCGATCCGTTCCGCCGACGTGCCGTACTTTTATTCTTCTTCCGCGCTGACCTGAATGTCTTCGGCGATCTTGCCGATGACGTCGCTCGAAACGAATTCGCGTGTGAGTCTGATAGCGTTGCAGATGGTGATGGCCTTGCTGCTGCCGTGTGCCTTGAAAACAGGCTTCTTCACGCCAAGGAACGGCGCGCCGCCGTATTCGTTGTGATCCATCGAACGCTTGATGGCATTGAGATCCCTGAGCATGACCGCCGCGGCGAGCTTATTGACGATGCTCTTTTTGAATACGCCCTTGAATTTGCCCGAAAGCATGGACGCGACGCCTTCATAGGTCTTGAGAATGATGTTGCCTGTAAAGCCGTCCGCGACAAGCACATCCACACCGCCTTCCGCGATGCCTCTGGTCTCAAAATTGCCGATGAAATTGATGTTCGGCTCCACATTGAGCAGTTCATAGGTGGCCTTGCGAAGCTCGTCGCCCTTGGTAGCTTCTGAGCCGATGTTGGCAAGACCAACCCTCGGATTTTCCACGCCCAGCACGTTTCTCATATAGACAGAACCCATGTGGGCGAACTGTACAAGCATTTCCGGACGGCAGTCGGCGTTGGCTCCGCAGTCGATCAGCATGAATTTGCCGTCGGCATTGGGCATAACAGGCGCGAGCGCGGGACGTTTGATTCCCTTGATCCGCTTGACAATCAGCGTTGCGCCGGTCAGCATGGCACCCGTACTGCCGGCACTGATCATCGCGTCGCCGTTTCCGTCCGCCAGCAGATGAAGTCCGACCGCCATCGAGCTGTTTTTCTTTGACTTCATCAGCTCGGTCGGATGGTCGCTCATTTCAATCACGTCGGGCGCGTGGACGATCTCCATGCGTTCCAGAGAAATTCCCTCAGCTTCGGCGACTTCCCTGATCTTCTTCTCGTCGCCGGTGAGAATGATTTCGACGTCATCGAATTTTTCGACTGCCATCGCGCAGCCTTTGATGATTTCAAGAGGAGCGTTGTCTCCGCCAAAAGCGTCAACTATGATTTTCATTTTTTCCATTTTCTCCCTTCGGGTAAATTATTCCGTATCAATCAAACACCTGATGACAGGCGCTTTTCCATTTTAACGTGTTCGATGCTGGCATCCATGAAAACATCGGACACAACCGTATATCCGCATTTTGCGTAAAACGGCGCCGCACGGCACTGTGCGCCCATTTCAATGACCGCAAACCCGTTTTCGCGGCATAAATCCTCAAGGCAAAGCAGCATGAAACGGCCGATTCCTCTTCCCCGGTATTCACGAAGAACGCAGAATCTCTGGAGCTTTGCCACACCGCCGCCCTTGTCCGTCAGGCGGAAGGCGCCGACAGGCATGCCTTTGTCAGCGGCGTAATAATGGCGGCAATGGCTGCCGATACAGTCATGCTCATCCAATTCCAGTTTTTCTTCAACGCCCTGTTCCTCAATGAACACCCTGCGGCGGATTGCCTTGCATATTTCCAGACCCTCATTGTCAGTAACGGGTACCAAATCAAAAGACGACATGGATATTGACTCCTTCGCAAGATACTATTCACATAGAACACACGCCGTCTGATCGAAATAAGCCAGCGATCTTGCACTCAGAGCGGCATATCGTTCTCGCTTGTCCCGGATTTTGGGTTCAATCGGCGGCAGAATCCCGAAATTCGCGCCCATGGGCTGAAAGTCTTTTGTTTCGCGGTTGGAGATGTGTCTTTGCAGCGCGCCGAGCATGGTGTATTCCGGCAGAACCAGCCGTTCCCGTCCGGCAAGCGTCCGCAGGGCATTGATGCCGCACAGAAGTCCGGAGCCTGCCGATTCCATGTATCCCTCCACGCCGGTGATCTGTCCGGCAAAGAAGATGTCCGGGTGTTCAATCATGGAATAATCGGCATTCAGAAGGCGCGGCGAATGCAGGAAGGTATTCCGGTGCATGACGCCGAATCGGACGAATTCCGCGTTCCGGAGCGCGGGAATCATCCCGAACACACGCTTTTGTTCCCCGAATTTCAGATTGGTCTGGAAGCCGACCAGATTGTAGAGCGTGCCCTCGCGGTTCTCCTTGCGAAGCTGGAGATTGGCCCACGGGCGATGGCCGGTGCGCGGGTCGGTAAGACCGACCGGCTTCATGGGGCCAAAGCGGATCGCGTCCCT
>CADCON010000239.1 GCA_902803035.1 uncultured Ruminococcus sp. | reverse complement strand
TTTGCCCTTGCGGCGGAACTCCACAGGGAACTGACCGCGAAGGGCATAAAGGTGTTTTTCAGCGAGCGCGACCTCTCCAGCTCGGCTACGGAGGGAGTTAATTTCACTAAGTTGTGGACAGTGATTTTAACTCCGGTACAGCACACCTTCCGGCTGAAAGCAAGCGGTTTTTGCGCGGAAGGAAAAAGCGCGGCGTTCCTCCGGATGGAAAAACGCCGCGCGCAAGGGGTTGTGATGATGGCTTAAAATGTCGTAATCAATGTTTCATTCGCCCGCGTCAGACCGCCTGAAAGCCCCTTTCGAGGTCGGCGAGAATGTCGTCGATGTGCTCGGTGCCGATGGAAAGGCGGATCGTGCCGGGAGTGATGCCCTGATCGAGCAGCTCTTCGGGCGAGAGCTGCGAATGGGTGGTGGTCGCCGGGTGAATGACCAGCGATTTCACGTCCGCGACGTTCGCCAGCAGCGAGAAGATCCGCAGCGCGTCGATGAAGCGGAAGGCCTCCTCCTGACCGCCCTTGATGTCAAAGGTGAAGATCGAGCCGCCGCCGTTCGGGAAGTATTTCTCGTACAGCGCGTGCTGCGGATGATCGGGCAGCGAGGGGTGATTCACTCGCGCCACCTTGGGATGGCGGGAGAGGAATTCCACGACCTTCGCGGTGTTCTCGGCGTGGCGTTCCAGACGCAGCGAGAGCGTTTCCACGCCCTGCAGCAGCAGGAAGGCGTTGAAGGGCGAGATGCACGCGCCGGTGTCGCGCAGCAGGATCGCCCGGATGTAGGTGACAAACGCCGCCGGTCCGACCGCGTCCGCGAAGGATACGCCGTGATAGCTGGGATTCGGAGCCGCGATGGGCGCGAACCTGCCGGACGCCTTCCAGTCGAATCTGCCAGAATCCACAATGACGCCGCCGAGTGTCGTGCCGTGGCCGCCGAGGAATTTGGTCGCCGAATGCACCACGATGTCCGCGCCGTGTTCGATGGGGCGGATGAGATAGGGCGTGCCGAAGGTATTGTCAATGACCACCGGAATGCCGTGCCGGTGGGCGATGGCCGCAATCGCGTCGATGTCGGGGATGTCGCTGTTCGGGTTGCCGAGGGTTTCGAGATAGACCGCCTTGGTCTTTTTGTCGATGGCCGCTTCGACCTCCTTCAGATTGTGGATATCCACAAAATGCGTCGTCACGCCGAACTGCGGGAGCGTATGGGCGAGAAGGTTATAGCTGCCGCCGTAGATGGTCTTCTGGGCGACGATATTCTCGCCCGCCTGCGCGAGGGCTTCCACCGTGTAGGTGATCGCCGCCGCGCCCGACGCGACCGCCAGTGCCGCCACGCCGCCTTCCAGCGCCGCGACGCGCTTTTCCAGCACATCCTGCGTCGAATTGGTGAGTCTGCCGTAGATGTTTCCCGCGTCCGCCAGACCAAAGCGCGCCGCCGCGTGTGCCGAATTGCGGAATACGTAGGACGTCGTCTGGTAAATCGGAACCGCCCGCGCGTCCGTCGCCGGATCGGGCTGCTCCTGCCCCACATGGAGCTGCAGCGTTTCAAAGCGGTAGGGTCTGTCAGCCGGCACCGGTTCATTCGCGGCGGATTCATTCGCGGCGGGTGCTTCCGCCGTCGCTGCCGCGGGCGCGGTCTGCTCCGGAATGGTTTCCGCGTCCTTCTTTTTCTTTCCGAATATGCTCATGATATATTTCTCCTTTTTGTTGTATTGCGTCAGGGGATTGCCGAATAACCGGGGAGATCGCCGATTGAAAAAACAACGGTTTGCTCTTGCTTTATCAAGGGAAATCTTTATTGGTGCTTTTTTCGGTTGCGCCCGGGCGTCATTCTATCTGAGGTGCGTTGCGGCGAGGGACGCTGCCCCTCTTTTGCGGTTACACCGCAAGAAGCACCCGCCAGGGAGCCTTGCCCCCCCACGCTCGCCTGGAAAAAAACGCTCGCTGGTTATTGCAATCGCCTGAATGGATTGAGGGATTTTTGCTACTGATCTATCATGCGCACATTCGTCCGAACCGGTAGTTGCGGCGGACAAAACTGATCAAATACTTCGTCATGCGGGATCCTTCCTTGCTTCCTGAATAAAAAACTTATATGTTTGATAGGCTTTGTAGGTATTGTACCACGTCCTCCCCCTTTTGTCAAGCATTATTTTTCAGCGATTTAAAGTATAGCACATCGGTATATTTTCCACCGCGCCGCCGCCCCTCTTTCCAGCGTAAATCACAAAAAAACGCCGCCCGCGCCGGTGGAATGACCGGACGGACAGCGTTATTTTATCCCTTATGCGATTTTGTCAATGCAGCCTGAAACGGGCTTCAGACCGCCTGCGCGGGCTGCGGATTCTGAGGCGGCTGCTTGCCGGCGTTCTTCTTCTTCAGCATGAAGAACAGAACGGCGATCACCGCGACGGCCGCCAGAAGCACGATGCTCAACAGCGGACGGTAACGGAACCACGCGATGATGATCACAATCAGCGATTGCGCCAGCGACAGCAGGAAGATCATCAGAGCGAACGCGAAATTCACCACGTTGCCCAGAATCGGAATGTATCCTACCAGCTTGGTCAGCGGGCTGATGAAGGACATATAGCCGATGAAGATCAGCAGGAATCCGCCCAGTCGGAGCAGCCACTTCATCATCTTGTCGGTGTTGCGCATATCCTCGATCATCTCAGCCGCGGTATGTACGCCGCCGGTGACATAATTCCTGGTCTTGCCCACTTCGGACGTCCAGCTCACAAAGGAGGTGCCGGAGACCTGCGCGATCAGGCTGACTTCCTTCCAGTCGTTGTACTTCCAGACAATGCGGATATCGCCGACCTTCGGACTGCCCAGATCCGCGGAATTGGTGACATACTGTCCGTCCGCCTTGAAGCCCTCCGGAAGGGTCTTGGCTTCGGACGCGCTGAGCGCCTTGTCGGTGTCCATCTGCTGAATCTGCTGGCTGCTCAGGCGGTAATTGCCCAGAATGACGTTCTCCGCGTATTCCGCGCCGCTCTCGTAGGGAACCGACGTCGGATTCTCATGACCTGTCTTGTTGCTGAAGTTGCTCGAATCGATCAGCCCCTCTTCCCATACCTTTTTGTAGGTATAGGTGGTGCCGTCGTCGTCTGAATGGGATTCCTCCTCCCACTGGTAGATTTCCACCACGCGGGAGAGCGCAGCCGTGTGAACGCTTACGCCGAACGTGGTGTCCGAAAGCGATACGTCCTCGACAATGAAGCTGCCGCCCATGGCGACCAGCTTGCCGTCGTATTCCGCAGGATTGCTGTCCGGCGTGATTTCGACAACCGTCTTTTCGATCTCGTCGGTGGTCTTGATGTTCCGGACATTATTGCCCTCGTTCCACCACAGAAGTCCGGTGCCGCCGATGACCATCAGAAGTCCTGCCAGCACGCCTGCGAACAGGCCGCCTTTCTTGTCATTGCTGCTCAATAAAATTACCTTCTTTCCTCGGATTTCCTCCTCAGGGAATCCGACAATATATTTCATCTGTTATTATACCAGTTTTTCCGCGTTTTTCAACCCCTTTTTATAAA
>CADCON010000238.1 GCA_902803035.1 uncultured Ruminococcus sp. | reverse complement strand
GACGAAAATGCCCTGCGCGGTTTCGTGACGGAGATACAGCTCGCTCTTGGAGTCCTCCGTGACGCCCTGGAAGGTCTTGAACATCAGGTTGAACTGCCTGATGTCGGAGAAATTGTGCTTACCGCAATTGGGGCAGGGAATCGAATGCTCCCTGATATAGTCCACCATCTGCTCGTTGGTCCAGCCGGCGACGTTGGTGCCGTCGAAATCCTCGATGAGGTTGTCCGCGCGGTGGCGGGTCTTGCATTCCTTGCAGTCCATCAGCGGATCGGAGAAGCCGCCGAGATGTCCCGAAGCCACCCATGTCTGAGGATTCATAAGAATAGCGGAGTCCAGACCGACGTTGTATTTATTCTGCTGAACGAATTTCTTGAGCCACGCGGCCTTGATATTGCTTTTGAGCTGCATACCGAGCGGGCCGAAGTCCCATGTATTGGAAAGACCGCCGTATATCTCGGAGCCGGGATACACAAAGCCTCTGCCCTTGCAGAGCGCGACGATTTTGTCCATGATTTTTTCGGTGTTTTTCATTGATGATCAATCCTTTTCCAATGGGTGATATATGCAATCAACCGCAGATCTGCGGTTATCTTACGCTGAGAGTGAACATATAATAATCCGCGCTGTCCTCGTAATCGGCCTTGACGGTGACGGTATAGTCGCCTGCGGTCAGAGTGCCGGGCAGATCGAGTTCAGGCGTTTTGGAAGCCTCCGCCAGGAAAATTGTTTCTCCCGACTGTGCCGAAACCGCCGAAGCGGAAATGCCCACAGGTTCCTTGGCAAATCCGAGGAACAGAGTGCCGCTGCCGTCGGAGATGAGATACGATCCGTAAAGCACCGGTCTGACGTCGCTGGAGGTGATTTCTCCGGCGGCGGGAGAAGCCATAATCCGGCTCTCCCCGTGGCTGACCGTCATCATCAGCTCCTCGACCTTCGCGGTGACCCGGACACCCTGTGCCACGGCATATCCGGGCGTGGTGCCGGAGGCTGTTCCGGTGAACCACACCGAAACGGTGTCGCCGGGAAGGATTTCACGGAAGCTTTCGCAGCGGGTCTTGTCGATGGATTCGACGATGGTTTTGGTTGTCACAGTGACATAGACGCGGTTGTCGGTGTACTTGTTCTTTGAATCGGGTATTTCGACCAGAATGACGATTCCTTCGTGCACTTCAGAAATGCTGGTGACCAGTCCGGTGATATTGGGCGAAATGCCTTCCGGAATGGAATCGTCGGCGACAATCACCGAATTGCTGGCGAGCGGCGGCTGAAGATCGCCGTTGTCAGAACCGGCGCAGGCGCAGAGAAGCGTCATAGCGGCAAGCGCGGCGGCGGTAAACGCCAGAAATCTTTTCATTCACAAACCCCTCCTTTTTCGTCGGTTATTTCTATCCTGTCAGCGCACCGTGTTATAAAATATTCTTCACAAAGCGCCGGCAACTCAGTCAAAAACATAGTTACTGATTATAATACAACAAAATTACTAATTTGTCTATAGCAATTTTAGATATAAAAGCTCTGGAATTTTGCTTTAAAAAGTGATACAATATACAGACAAATCCGGATACTTCCGGAACGGAACGCCGGAAGAAAGAAGAGAGGATCAATCAAAGCCCGAAAGGACTTTTTCATTATTCCAAGCCGGAAGGAAAGGGTGGAGCAAATGACCGGACTGCTGAGTCTGATACTGAACGCCAACAATCTTTTTGATTACGGCGTATGCGCGTTTTCCAGGATATCGGATAAGCTGATCGACTGCCCGGAGAGGGACAGAATTCCCGCGGGCGCAGAGTCGGTCATCTGTATCGTATTTCCCACGAATGCCACCATGGTGGCCGATGATCCCGATGCGGTGTTCAGGCTGCGGAGGGTGGCGTCGCAGATGCTGGAGCTGACCTGCACCGCTCTGCGGAAGGCCTTTTCCGAGTATCAGTTTGAATGGTTCCTTGATGATTCGCCCATTCCGGATGTGACGGCCGCGTCGTTCTGCGGGCTGGGCGCGATCGGTGACAGCGGACTGCTGCTCACGCCGCATTACGGCTCCTTCTGCTTTACAGGCAATATCGTCACCGATCTGCTGCTTCCGGAAACGGGGGACGAGGCGACATACTGCGTCCATTGCCGCCGGTGTATTGAATCGTGTCCCGCCGGCGCGCTTTCGGAGCAGGGCGGCTTCGATAAGGAAAAATGCGTCAGGTACGCTGCTTCCGCAGCCCCCGATACGACCGCCTTCCTTCTCAGGCAGGGCGCGGCGGTCAAGGGCTGCAATACCTGCCGCGAAGTGTGCCCCTGCAACAGTGCCATAGGCAGCGCGGATCAGCACCCCTTCATCAAAGCGGCGACCCATCCCGATTCCATCTTCACTTCCGATGGCGGCTACAAGCCGATGGGCGGTCTGGGACAGAATAAATTCCGCAAGCTGCCGGGCGATTCCTGATTCCGTCAGAGAGAAGGAAAAAGTAGAAGACGTTTTTTGGCCCCGCCGTAAAGTCGAAGGACGATGCGGCGGGGCATTTTGTCTTTTGCGGTCGATGTGACGGAACATTGTGAAGCATTAAATTGAAAAACGGATTCGCAGCAGCCTGATTCATTCCGCAAAACAAAAAATTCACAATTGCCCTCTTGACATAAGCGGACGAGCGTATTATTATTAGTCATGTTACCGATTAGCACTCGACAGACGAGAGTGCTAAATGAAAGGCAAAGGGGGGTAGCTTTCGCACCGCTCTGAGGTGAATCCCTGCGGCGCGGAGTGACGGCTGTGCTTTTCGCAGCGTATCCCTGACAACAACAGAGAAAGGAATTGATTTCATCATGGAAAAGAAAGAATTCAAAGCCGAATCCAAGCGGCTGCTTGATCTGATGATCAACTCAATTTACACACATAAGGAGATATTCCTGCGCGAACTGATTTCCAATGCCAGCGACGCGACAGACAAGCTCTATTACAACGCCATGCAGACCGGCAATGCCGGACTCAGCCGCGAGGAGCTGGCCATTCATATCACGCCCGACAAGGAAGCGCGCACCCTTACCATCAGCGACAAGGGCTGCGGCATGACGCGCGAGGAGCTGGAGGACAATCTCGGCACCATCGCCAGAAGCGGCTCGCTCGCTTTCAAGCAGGAGCACGACCTCGGCAGCGACGTTGACATTATCGGGCAGTTCGGCGTGGGCTTCTATTCCGCCTTTATGGTGGCAAAGAAGATTGTGGTCGTATCAAAGCCGGTGAACGGCGACGCCGCGTTCCGCTGGGAATCCGACGGCGCGGACGGCTACACCATCGAGGAAACGCAGAAGGACGGACACGGCACGGAAATCACGCTTTACATCAAGGATAACACCGAGGACGAGGACTATGACCAGTTCCTTGAAACCTACAGCCTGCGCAATCTGGTCAGGAAGTATTCCGACTACATCCGCTACCCGATCACCATGGATATTGAAAAGTCCCGCGATTGGGAAGAGGGCGAGGAAACCAACGGTCAGGAGTACGCGACTTATATCGAAACCGAAACCCTCAACAGCATGATTCCCGTCTGGAAGAAGACAAAAGCGGAGCTTGCCGAGCATGAATATGAGGAATTCTACAAGAGCAAATTCGGGGATTACGACGACCCCGCCCGCTGCATTCACCAGAATGTGGAGGGCGTGGTGACCTACACCGCGCTGATGTTCATTCCCTCCCGTACCCCCTTCAACTATTACAGCAAGGATTATGAGAAGGGGCTGCAGCTGTACAGCAACGGCGTGATGATCATGGAAAAATGCGCCGATCTGCTGCCGGATTACTTCAGCTTTGTCAGAGGATTGGTGGATTCGCCGGATCTGTCGCTGAATATCAGCCGCGAAATGCTTCAGCACGACCGCCAGTTGAAGGCGATTGCCCAGAGCATCGAGAAGAAAATCAAGTCCGAGCTGATCAATATGCAGAAGAACGACCGCGAGAAGTACGAGGAGTTCTTCAAAAACTTCGGAATGCAGATCAAATTCGGCATTTACAGCTCCTATGGCAGAAAGAAGGAGCTGCTCGAGGATCTGCTGATGTACTATTCCTCTTCCGAGAAGAAGCCGGTCACGCTGGAGGAATATGTGGGCAGAATGAGAGAGAGCCAGCAGTACATCTACTATGCCTGCGGCGAAACCACCGCCAAGCTGGATCTGCTGCCGCAGACCGAAATGCTGCGCGACAAGGGGTATGAAATTCTTTATCTCACCGACGAGATCGATGAATTCGCCCTCAAGACCATGGGAAGCTACAAGGAAAAGGAATTCCGCTCGGTTTCGGACGCCGACCTTGACATTGACGACGAAGGCGAGAAGGAAGAAATCCAGAAGACCGCCGAGGACAACAAGAGCCTGTTTGAATTCATGAAGGAGCATCTAGGCGACGACGTCAAGGAGGTGCGCCTTTCCACCCGGCTCAAGACGCATCCTGTCTGCCTGATTTCCGAAGGCGGGCTGTCGCTGGAAATGGAGCGCGTTCTCAACGCCATGCCCACAGCGACCGAGAAGGTCAAGGCGGCGAGAATCCTTGAAATCAACGCCAATCATCCGATTTTTGCCGCGCTCACCAAGGCGTATGCCGAGGACAAGGAGAAGGCGGCAAGGATGACCGATGTGCTTTACGCGCAGGCGTCGCTCATCGAGGGCATCGGCGTAGACGATCCGGTGGCATACGCCAACGCGGTGTGTTCGCTGATTGCCGACAACTGACGGTTTTCAGAGCCTGCCGACGGATGGCGCGGAGAAAAACCGACAGGCTTCTGAAGCGGAATAACGGAAACCGCCCGCGTTTCATGTAAATGCGGGCGGTTTTTGCTGTGGGAGAAAAACTTAATAATTTGCGGCTTGTTATTCCGGCGCGTCTTTGCTATAATTATCGGAAAAGACAGGCATAAAGGAAGTTTGGCAGTTCAATGAGGTACGAAACGGAATACAGGGGAAAGGGCGTCAAGGCGGAGGTCAGCTCGCTTTTCGGCAGGCTGTGGAAGAAATACCTCCGGTTCTACCGCCGCAACAGAATACGCGGCATCGGCACGGTGGGGCTTTGTCTGATCAT
>CADCON010000237.1 GCA_902803035.1 uncultured Ruminococcus sp. | reverse complement strand
CGCAGACAATCACAACATCGTTCGCGTCCGCTTTTTTCAGCACCGGAGACTGAAATCTCGAAAGATCGCCGTGTGTATCACCGGTCACATAGACCAATTTTCATCATCTCCCCCGTTTATTTCGTCCCGAAGATCCGGTCTCCCGCATCGCCCAAACCGGGAACGATATAGGCATCCTCGTTCAGATGATCGTCCAGACAGCCTACGTAAATGTCAATGTCCGGATGTGCCTCCTGCAACGCTTTGAGGCCCTCCGGTGCAGCGATAATGCACATGAACTTGATATTTGTGCAGCCCTTTTCCTTAATGAAATCGACCGCCTGAATGGCCGAACCGCCGGTCGCAAGCATCGGATCCGGCAGAATCACCAGACGCTCATCAATACCGCCGGGCAGCTTGCAGAAGTATTCGTGCGGCTCGTGCGTGACCTCGTCGCGGTAAAGGCCGATATGTCCGACCTTGGCGGTTGGCACAAGGGCGAGTATTCCGTTCACCATGCCCAGACCGGCGCGGAGAATCGGCACGACCGCCAGCTTCTTGCCCCAGATCATCGGCTGCATGGATTCGGCAACGGGACTTTTGACCGGCACCAACTCGGTCGGCAGGTCGCGCAGGGCTTCATAGCCCATCAGCATGGCGATTTCCTCCGCCAGCAGACGGAAGTCCTTGGTTCCCGTGCGTTCGTCCCGCATGAGGGAAATCTTATGCTTGATCAGCGGGTGATCCATAATGACTACTTTTGACATATTTGTGTTTGCCTCACTTTCATAAAAATACTTATCTTTGAGTTCAATAAACGCTGCGTCAACGCTATTATCCTACATAATTGAAATATTTCTCCCCGCAGGGAAACCGGTAGCATCCTGTTCGGGCGCGCTGCGCTATGCTTTTTCCTTCTTTTTTTCAGTTTACGCCCAGCTTGTCGCTGATCTCGTCGATCTTCAGCTCCAGCAGCTTGGAAACGCCGTCCTGCTGCATGGTGACGCCGTAGATCATGTTGGCGACCTCCATCGTTCCGCGCCGGTGCGTGATAATGATGTACTGCGTGGAATCGCTCATCCGGCGGCAGTATTCCGCGATGTTATCCACATTCCGCTCGTCCAGCGCCGAGTCGATCTCGTCCAGAATACAGAAGGGCGAGGGATTGACCTTCATGATGGCAAAGTAAATCGCAACCGCGATGACTGTCTTTTCGCCGCCGCTGAAAAGATCGATGTTCTTGATGGTCTTGCCGGGCGGCTGCGCGTGAATATCAATGCCGCAGTTCAACACGTCGTTCCGGTCGGTCAGCTCAAGATACCCGCTGCCGCCGCCGAACAACTCGGTGAAAATCACCTTGAAATGCCGGTTGATCTCGTCAAATTTCAGCACGAAAAGCTCCTTCATCTGCTGCGTCAGCGTTTCAATGAGCTTGTTCAGCTCGGCTTTTGACTTCTGCACGTCGGCAATCTGCGTCTTGTACATGGTGTATTTCTCGAATACTTCCTTGTATTCCTCTATCGCGCCGAGATTGACAGGCTCCAGACGCTTCATCTGCCCGCGCAGTTCTTTGACCTTCTTCTCCGAATCCCTGATGTTTTCGGCAGGTTCAAACTGCTCCTGTGCCTCGCGGCGGGTGAGATTGTACTCCTCAAAGAGCTTCTGGATGATCAGGTCATATTCCTTCTGGGCGGCCGCGCGTTTTTCCTCAAGGCGGGAAAGCTCGGCGGTGATTTTTTCTCTGTCTGATGTTTTCTCTTTGGAAACCTCCCGGAGATCATGAATTTCCTTGTCGAGCTTTTCGCGTTCAAGGGCTAGTCCGGTCATTTTCTCTCGCAGCTCCGCCGCTTCATGACGGTTGTTCTCCGCTGTCCCGCGCATCTGCACGACAGAAGCCGCCGCGGCTGTATTCTGCTCCTTTAGCCCCGCGATCTCAGCCTTCATGCTCTCCACGCGCTGGCCCTGCTGTTCTCTCCGGCTCTCCGCTTCACGAATGGCCGTGTCCGCCGCCTCGATGTCCTTGGAAAGCGACATGACGCTGAGTCCGGTTTCACTGAGTCTGGTGCAAAGTTCCTCCCGTTTTCTGGCGGCTTCGGCGCGGATCTCGCCCGCTCCGGCTATTTCATTCTCTACCTCGGAAAGCGTGACGTTCAGTTCGTCAATGCTGCTTTGATTGGAAGAAATCTTTTCGTCCAGCGACGCGGTGCGTTCGCCGGCGGAATCGCGTTCATCGGTTAGCCGCCTGACCTCCGCTGAAAGCGTTTCGATATTGGCGGACACATTCTTCAGATCGGTTTCAAAGCGGACACGGTCGTTGCCTATCGTTTGCAGCCTGCCTTCGTTCTCGCGTATCTGCGCTTTGATGCTGTTTGCCTGCTGTTCCAGCGAATTGAATTGTTCCTGCAGATTCTCGCTTCTGGCACGGCATTCGGAGGCCTTGCGGCGAAGGGATTCTATCTCCCCCTTTCGGGCAAGCAGGCCGGTGTTCTTGGAAAGCGAACCGCCGGTGAGTGAACCGCCCGCATTGATGACCTGTCCGTCAAGAGTGACAATGCGGAAGCGGTAGCCGAATTTCCGTGCCATGGCAACGGCATTGTCAATATTGTCTACTATGCAGATCTTTCCGAGGATATTGGAGATGATATTAGCGTATTTTCTGTCGTATGTCACAAGAGAAGCAGCCATTCCGATGTAGCCGTCGCAGGCCTCAAGCCCGCTTTCGCTGAACCGTGACGGCTTGATGGTGGTGAGCGGCAGAAATGTCGCGCGACCGCCTTTGGTTTGCTTCAGACGCTCAATGGCCCGCTTGGCGTCGTCGTCGTTGTCCACAACGATATTCTGCATATTGCCGCCGAGGGCGATCTCGATAGCGGCGGCATACGCCTGCGGGACGTCAATCAGGCGTGAAACGGGGCCGTGAATGCCATGAAGCTCGCCTTTTTCCGCCATTTTCATAACGGAACGAACAGATCCGGCAAAGCCCTCCATTGCTTTTTCCAGATCCTCCAGCATACGCGCTCTGCGCTCGTGATCCTTTGCGTCAAGCGCGGCGTTCTCGCTGTCCTTTCTGACCTTGGCGCCCTGTTCGCGGGTATTCTGAAGCTCTGAGCGGAGCGATTGCGTTTCACTCATGATTTCGGCAGCGCGATCCTCCGCGCCATGAATGGCTTCCTCCGTCAGCCTTCTGCTCTCTTCCAGTTTTTCAATCTCGTCCATGCGACGTTCGATCTCGCTGTCAACATTTTCCATGCGCGTGGAAATCTCGCTCATCTGCGTCCGGGCGGAAGCCATTGCCACCTGCGCGTCTGAGATGGATTTGGCAATCTCTGTTCTGCGCTTCATGAGGACGTTGATCTTCAGATTGAATGCGTCGTCATCGGTTCGCATGGCGTCGAGCTGCTTGCGAAGGTCGACCGCGAGAGCCTTCTGACCTTCAAGAAGTGCCTTCTTTTCGGCGATTTCCTTCCGCCTGCTTTCAATTTCCAGCAGCATCAGGTCGCCGCTTCGGATGTACTCCCCGATGTCGGCGTTCAGGCGTTCAATCTGTCCGGTGCGGTGGGTGATGTCATTTTCCAGGACCGCGGCTTCACCGTCGATCCGGGCGGCCGACTCCTCCAATTCGGCGGAATGCCGCATCATTTCGTCGCGCTGCGCGGAAAGCAGGTTTCCTTGGTTGAATTTGCGTTCAATTTCCTCTTCCGTTTCCTGAATTTCTTTATTGATCTGTTCCTGCTGTGTGCGCGCGAGGGTTTCCTTGTAATCCCAATCGCGGAGCTGTGCGCCGGACCGGTCCAGCGTGGAGAGCCACAGACCGATTTCTATCGTTTTCTTCTGCTCCATCAGCTCCATGTATTTCTTTGCTTTTTCCGATTCTCTGCGAAGCGGCTCCACGCGCCCCTCCAATTCGGACATGAT
>CADCON010000236.1 GCA_902803035.1 uncultured Ruminococcus sp. | reverse complement strand
GAAGCCGTATTCCTTCCCCAGCCCTTTAAAATACATCATGGCGATGGAGCCGTCGTCGGTGGAATACCAGCCGGAGGCCCGTATCGCCCCCTTGCGGAGCGAAAGCGAGCGGTCGGGAATGACGAGGTCGGGATTGACCTTCATGAAGATGCCCAGACCGGTGCAATGCTCGCACGCGCCCTGCGGACTGTTGAAGGAGAACATACGCGGGGTCAGCTCGTCCATGCTGATGCCGTGTTCGGGGCAGGCGTAATTCTGCGAGAAGAGAATGTCCTCGCCCCCCATGACGCTGACCAGCGATATGCCGCCGGTCAGACGGGACGCGGTTTCCAATGAATCGGCCAGCCGGCTGCGTATCTCCGGCTTGATAACCAGTCTGTCCACCACCACGTCGATGTTGTGGCGGATGTTCTTTTCGAGCTTGATTTCCTCCGAAAGGTCGTAGATATTGCCGTCCACCCGCACGCGGACGAAGCCGGAACGCCGCACGCTGTCCAATTCCTTCTGGTGGGTTCCCTTTTTTGCCTTGATGATGGGCGCCATGACCTGAATTTTGGTACCCGGCTCCATGGCCAGCACCTTATCGACAATCTGGTCGATGGTCTGCTGCTGGATCTCGCGTCCGCAGACCGGACAGTGCGGAATGCCGATGTGGGCGTAGAGAAGGCGCAGGTAGTCGTAGATTTCGGTGACCGTCCCCACGGTGGAACGGGGATTTTTCGAGGTGGTTTTCTGGTCGATGGAAATCGCCGGGGACAGACCCTCGATCGAGTCCACCTCCGGCTTGCTCATCTGCCCCATGAACATTCTCGCGTAGGACGAGAGCGATTCCATATACCGCCGCTGTCCCTCCGCGAAAATGGTGTCGAACGCCAGCGAGCTTTTGCCGGAGCCGGAAAGCCCCGTGAACACCACCATTTTATCCCGCGGAAACGACACGTCGATATTTTTGAGATTGTTTTCCTGTGCGCCGTGCACAATGATTCTGTCCATTGCCATGTCTGTCTGGTTCCTCCTGAACGGGGTTGATTGTATCGAAAATCGGAATTCATTGTCCGTATCGCATCCTTGCCCATCCGACGCGTTATGTGTCGAATTCCGCGTAAAACAGATGATCGGTGTCCTTGTCGTAGACGGCGACCGTGAAATTGTAGGAGAAGCGGCTCTCGTCCAAGACGTGCGTGTCGTCATACGGATCGGTCGCTTGGCTGTGCCGGTCGCGGAAGAAGTAAAAGCCGTTTTCGACCATCGGGAATAAAGGCTGATCGTAATAGCCGTCTTTTGTCAACAGCGGAGGGCCGCTGTAATCGTCATCGCCGGGATTTCCCAGACCCCAGAGGATATCCCGCACATTGTCGCTCGGCGGGAGCGGCTTCCATTTGTCGCTTTTCCCGATCGACTCAAGCGGAGAATCGCCGGCGAAGCTGAATTCATAGAAGGAAGTGCCGTCGCCGTGGAAGCCGCCGTGGGAATCGTATTTGTCCATCAGCCTTGCCTTGGAGCAGTCCACCGACAGCACACGCGAGATTCGCTGAACATCGACGTCATCCGACGTCAGGCAGCCGGTCAATGCGGTTGCCGCGACAACCGCCGCCAGCAGGAGACATAAAATGCTTTTGAGTTTCATACCTGTCATTCTTTCCGTTTGTATTGGTGAGCGCGACGCTGACTCTGAAAGTATTATATAACGGCACTTCTCAAATGTCAAGAAAAATTTATCGATAAACAATATATTTTTATTTTTCTTTGATGCAGCTTACTTCGCTTATGGTTCGTCGAAAAGCATCCGGAGCATTTTCTCCGGGTTGTCAAGGAAGCGTCTGGTAAGCTGAAAATGCTCCGTCTGACGGTAGGGCACGTCGCGGATGTCGTCGTCGGTCAGCTCCATCACCTGCGCGCCGGGGAATGCCATGAGCATTGGCGAATGAGTGGCGATGATGAACTGCGAATTCTTTTCCACCAGCTCCTTCATCAGCACCATGAGCGTCATCTGACGCGACGGGGAAAGGGCGGCTTCCGGCTCGTCGAGCAGGTAAATGCCGCTGCCCCCGAAGCGGTGCTTCACCAGCGCCAGGAAGCTCTCGCCGTGCGACTGCTCATGCAGCGAAACGCCGCCGTAGCTGTCGATTATTCTGGCGCCGGCAAAAGGCTCGCTGTCAAGCTGATTGATGTAGGAAGCCACGTTGTAAAAGCTCTCAGCACGCAGAAAAAAGCCATCCCGCGGGCGGATTCCCTTGACAACGGTGAGATATTCGCTCAGTTCCGACACCGTATCGGCGGTGGAAAAGCGGAAATTCCGCGTGCCGCCCTCGGCATTGAAGCCCATTGACAGCGCGACCGCTTCCAGAAGGGTGGACTTGCCCGTGCCGTTCTCGCCCACCAGAAAGGTCACCGGCGACGTGAAGGCAAGCTGCCCGATGCGGCGCAGATTCCTGATCACCGGCAGCTCCGAAAGATACGAAGCGGCGGGCGGCAATGAGCGGAGACAGATGGATTTGACGTAATGATCGTGAGCGGGCATTTCTTCCCCCCCTGTATTCCAAGGCGCGGACGCGCCTTCCTTTTTTTATTCTTTATTCACTATCCACGAATTAAGCCCTCCCGCAGGCAAGACGGAGGAGGTTAATTTCACTAAGTTGTGGACATTGATTCTCTATTCACCATTCACTATTCCCTGAGCGGGCGAACGAGGGCGTTTCTCTTCCTTCAGTTCATCCGCCAGATACTGATCGCTCCGGCAGTGCATATCCGATATTCCCTCGCTGACAAGGGCATACAGATCCGAGCGGTAGAAGAAATCCAGCGCTTCATCGAGCGTCAGTTGATTCTGTTCGGCAAAAAGCCGTATGACACGGGCATATTTTTTTTGAAGCAGAATAGGATTTGCGTTCACAGCGCGATGCTCCTTTCAAAATGAAGGTATGTCAATGCCGCTTCGGTGCGTAAAGCAAGCTGCATATTCGGCTTTTCGTAGCGAAGCCGTTTAAGGGCTTGCGCTTTGTCAATCAGCTGATCAAGGTACAGTTCCACCGTATTGAACACCTTGTCATCGGCAACGCCGCCGTAAACAATATCGTAACCGGATGTATCGCGGCCGCTCCGGCAGTTGAGAATAAAATCAAGCCATTCCTCATTATATGAATCAAAACGAAGCACATCCAATTCGCCAAAAGCAGCTTCATCCAAATGATAGACAGAGATGATGCCGCTCTGGCCTTTTTTCCTGAATCTTCCGCACCATTTTTCAGCCTGCCCGTACATGGAAGTGGTATAAAAACCCCTTCCGAAATCCACATTGGGTCTGGAATGGAGCAGATCCGGCCTGGACACTTCGGTACAGGAGCCGTGGTATAAAATCATTCCACAACGCCCCTTTCCCGCATGACCTCCAGAATATCCCTGACAATGTACTCCTTCCCCTGTGTGTGCAGCACATCATAACAGGGAATGATATACTCTCTCAGAATGTCGCTTCTTTCAGTCAGATCACGGTAAACATCCGACGCATTGACGTGCAGCGCGGCGGCAACGTTCTCTATGCAGAAAACGGCAAAATCCAGCTCATCGGCGGTTGTGATCCATCCATGCTTTTCCAAATTATCCTCCCCCTGTATTCCAAGGCGCGGACGCGCCTTCCTTTTTTTATTCTTTATTCCCCTGCAGCTCCCTGATGCGGTCGCGCAGATAGGCCGCCTGCTCGAAGTCGAGCAGCTTAGCTGCCTCCTTCATCTGGCGGTTCAGCTCGTTGATGAGGTGTTCGCGCTCGGACTTGGTGAGCTTCTTTCCGGCTTTCTCCCGCTTGCCGTCCTCGCCGTGCTGGGTAATTTCGATCACGTCGGCGACCTTCTTGATGATGGTCTTGGGCGTGATGCCGTGCGCGGCGTTGTATTTCATCTGAATCTCGCGGCGGCGCATGGTTTCGGTGATGGCGCGCTCCATCGAAGGCGTCACGCTGTCGGCGTACATGATGACCTGTCCCTCGGCATTGCGGGCGGCTCGTCCGATGGTCTGGATGAGCGAGGTTTCGCTTCGCAGAAAGCCCTCCTTGTCCGCGTCCAGAATCGCCACGAGCGACACCACCGGAATGTCCAGCCCCTCGCGCAGCAGGTTGATGCCCACCAGCGTGTCGAATTCGCCCAGGCGCAGGTCGCGGATGATTTCCATGCGCTCCACTGTGTCGATGTCGTGGTGAAGGTAGCGCACCCGCATTCCGAGCGATTCCATGTATTCGGTCAGATCCTCCGCCATCTTCTTGGTGAGCGTGGTGACCAGCGTGCGGAAGCCCTTTTCGGCGCGGGTGTTGATCTCCGAAATGAGGTCGTCGATCTGCCCTTCGGTCGGGCGCACGGAAATTTCCGGATCCACCAGTCCCGTGGGGCGGATGACCTGCTCGACAATCTGTTCGGCGTGCTCCCTCTCGAACGGCCCCGGCGTCGCGCTGATGTAAATGGCCTGATGAATGTGGGAATAGAATTCGTCGAAGGTCAGCGGGCGGTTGTCATAGGCCGAGGGAAGGCGGAAGCCGTAGTCGATGAGATTCTTCTTGCGGGCGTGGTCGCCGGCGTACATCGCCCGCACCTGCGGCAGGCTGACGTGCGATTCGTCCACGAAAAGAAGGAAATCGTCCGGGAAGTAGTCGATCAGCGTGAAGGGGGGCGTTCCCGCCGCCCTGCCCGACAGCACGCGGGAATAATTCTCGATGCCGGGACAGAAGCCGATTTCCATGAGCATTTCCATGTCGTAGGTGACGCGCTGCTCGATGCGCTGGGCTTCGATCAGCTTGTTGTGCTGCTTGAAATACTGAATCCGCTCCCGCAGCTCGTCCTGAATTTCGTCCATCGCCCTGCCCATTTTTTCCTCCGGCACGATGTAGTGGGACGCGGGATAAATGGCGATGTGGCTGAGCACGCCCTTCAGCTCGCCGGTGACGTAATTGATCTCGGAAATGCGGTCGATCTCGTCCCCGAAGAATTCGATGCGGATGACGGTTTCCTTGGAGTAGGAGGTGAATACCTCCACCACGTCGCCCCGCACGCGGAAGGTATTGCGGGTGAATTCAATGTCGTTGCGGCTGTACTGGATTTCCGCCAGCTTGCGGATGACCTCGTCGCGGCTCTTTTCCATGCCGGGACGGAGCGAAAGCACCATGTTCCGGTAGTCGATCGGGTCGCCCATGCTGTAAATACAGGACACCGAGGCGACAATGATCACGTCCCGCCGCTCCGAAAGCGCGGAAGTCGCGGAATGCCGCAGGCGGTCGATTTCGTCATTGACGGAGGAATCCTTCTCGATGTAGGTGTCGGTGGTGGGAATGTAGGATTCCGGCTGGTAATAGTCGTAATAGCTGACGAAGAATTCCACCGCGTTCTCCGGGAAGAATTCGCGGAATTCGTTGCAGAGCTGTGCCGCCAGCACCTTGTTGTGCGCCAGTACGAGCGTCGGCTTGTTCATCTGCGCGATGACGTTCGCCATGGTGAAGGTCTTGCCGCTGCCCGTGACGCCGAGAAGTGCCTGCTCGTGATATCCCTTTCTCAGCCCCTCCACCAGCGCGGCAATCGCTTCGGGCTGGTCGCCCGTGGGCTTGTAATCCGATACCAGCTTGAATTGGTCCATATCCTTATCGTTTCCCCTTTTTACCGTATATATAGAGTATTATACTCTGTTTTCCCGTGAAATGCAATATTTCTCTCCTTCTAACTATTATACCTTCTCATTCTCATAAATGCAACAGATAATATGTTAATTTATCATTAATGCGAATGCATGATTTTCGGCTGACAGAAATTGGGAAAGCGAAAAATGAAATACCCCGACTAAAAATCTCTTCCAAAGCATAAAATAGGACAAGGAAACAATCCAATATTCCGAAGGGACGGTAATTCAAAAGAATGACTGGAAAAAGTGTTTTCATCAGACAATTCATCGCGTTCACGCTGGCGGCGGTCATCTTTTCGGCGGCGGCGGGAAGGAACGCCGTGAAGGGATACGCGTCGCCGGAGCAGACGCGGCCGGAGCAGACGCAGACGGAAAAGACGCAGCCGCAGGTAGGAAACGGAAAACCGCAGCAGAAGCAGCCAGCCGATTCCCTGGGACTCACCGCCAGGGCCGCCGTGCTGATGAACGCCGAGACCGGCAGGATTCTCTATTCGGTCAACGAAAACCAGCAGCTGCCGGAGGCTTCGATCACCAAAATCATGACCATGCTGCTGGTATTCGAGGCATACGACGAGGGGAAAATCAAAATGGACGACGCCGTGACCTGCAGCGAATACGCCGCTTCGATGGGCGGCTCGCAGATCTGGCTGGAGCCGGGCGAAACCATGACGGTGGACGAACTGATCAAGGCCGCCCTCGTCGGATCCGCGAATGACGCCTGCGTCGCCCTCGGCGAACACATTGCCGGCTCCAACGAGGCGTTCGTTTCCATGATGAACGCCCGCGCGGAGGAACTGGGCATGACCGACACTTTCTATTGTAACTGTACGGGTCTGGACGCGGACGGCCACGTCACTTCGGCGCGGGATATCGCCATTGCCTCCGCCGAGCTGCTGCGGCACGACAAGGTGACCGATTACACCCGCATCTGGATGGACACCCTGCGGGACGGCAAGCTGCAGCTCACCAACACCAACAAGCTCATCCGGCATTACAACGGCGCGATCGGGCTGAAAACCGGCACCACCAGCAAGGCGGGCTGCTGCATCTCGGCGGCGGCGCGGCGGGACGGAATGACCCTGATCGCCGTCATTCTCGGCGCGCCGGACAGCAAGAGCCGCTTCGCCGACGCCAGAAAGCTGCTTGACCACGGCTTTGCGGGGTACGAGCTGACCGACGTTTCGGAGATAGAAATCGACCTTCCCGAAATTTCCGTCGTCGGCGGCATGGAAAAAACCGTCGGTACGTATGCCGACGTCGCCGGCTATGTGCTGACCGGCAAGGGCAAGGGCAAGCAGATCGAAGCGGTCGTCGAGCTGCCCGGATCCATTGAAGCCCCGGTCGAGGCCGGCCAGCCGATCGGCATTGTCAGGCTGGTGCTGGACGGCGAAAACGTCGGGCAGTACGATATCTGCTCCGACCGCGCTTCGGAAAAGGTGACCTTCTCCGCGGCGTTCCATGAACTGTTCCGGGGGCTTTTCAGAAACTGAATCGTTCCGCGCGTCCTCCAGAGCGGCCCTTCCTGCCCGGATTCATTTTCCCGGCGGAAAGGGCCGCCCGCGTTTTCTGCAAAAAAATTAACAAATTTCTTGCAAATTCTGCACAAACGTGTTATTATATATGTAAAATTGACAAATGGAAGCGATTGAATTGGACGAAAAACCTCATTACAAGCAAAAAGAACATCTTACATACCCTGAAGTGACAATGTTTGAGATGGTGCGTCAGTGCGCGGAGCAGTTTCCCAAAGAACCTGCCTATGAATTCTACGATAAAAAGACCTCCTACCGCGATTTTCTCAGGCGGATCGAGCGCGCCGCCAGAGCCTTTTACGCGTGGGGCATCCGCCAGGGTGACGCGGTGACCATCTGTATGCCCAACACCCCGCAGGCGATCGACTGCTTCTATGCCCTCAGCCGGCTGGGCGCAATTGCCAACATGGTGCACCCGCTCTCCGCGCTCAATGAGATCACCGGCTATCTCAATATCTCCGAAAGCCGCATGATCCTCACGGTGGACCTCTTCTATGAAAAGGTGGAATCCGCGCTTGCCGGCGTTGACCACCCGGTCACCATTCTCACCTGCCGTATGCAGGACGAGCTCCCCCTCAAACTCAAGCCGCTCTATCTTCTCAAAAAAGGCAGGGAGTATCTCCGGTTCCCCCGCAAGCCGCATCTGCTGTGGTCGCAATTCCTCAGACTTGGCGACAATGACATCATCAACCCGCCCATGCCGGTCTTTGACCCGGAGCGCACGGCGGTCATTCTGTACAGCGGCGGCACAAGCGGCACTCCCAAGGGCATCTGCCTGACCGATCTCAATTTCAATGCCTGCGCGCTGCAGGCGATGGAGGCCATCGGCGAGGAATTCCGCAAGGGCTACAAAATGCTGAGCTGTATGCCGCTTTTCCACGGCTTCGGTCTGGGCATCAATATTCACACCGTGCTCATTCACGGCGCGTGCTGCATTCTCATGCCCACCTTCAACAGCAAGAGCTACGCCAGTATGCTGCGACGCAAGCGGCCCAATTTCATCGCCGGCGTACCCACGATATTTGAGGCGCTCCTGCACATTCCGCAGCTCGACGGGCTTGATATGAGCTTCCTTCTCGGAATGTTCTGCGGCGGCGACAGCCTTTCCGTGGAGCTGAAAAAGAAAATCGACGCCTTCCTCAGAGAGCACAACGCCTCCATTCAGGTGCGCGAGGGCTACGGTCTGACCGAATGCGTCACCGCCAGCTGCCTGACCCCCAAGGACGATTACCGCGAGGGCAGCATCGGCATTCCCTTCCCCGACACCGTCTACCGCATTGTCAGACCGGGTACCGACGAGCTGCTTCCTCCCGGCGAGGAGGGCGAAATCATTCTCAAGGGGCCGACGCTCATGACCGGCTATCTCAAGCTGCCGGAGGAAACGGCCAGAACCCTGCGCGTGCTCAGCGACGGGGACACATGGCTCTATACCGGCGATCTGGGCGTGATGGACAAGGACGGCTACGTCTACTTCCGCCAGCGGCTCAAGCGCATGATCATCACCAACGGCTACAATGTCTATCCTTCACAGCTTGAAAATATCATCGACAGCTGTCCGGAGGTTTCCTACAGCTGCGTCATCGGGGTCAAGGATCCCCGCCGTATGCAGCGCGTGAAGGCGTTCATTGTACCCGCCGACGGCGTGGAGCCTTCCGATGAGCTGAAGGAGAAAATCATGGAGCAGCTCCGGCTGCACATCGCCCGATACGCCCTTCCCCGTGACATTGAATTCCGTTCCGAGCTGCCCAAGACGCTGGTCGGCAAGGTGTCCTTCCGCCAGCTTGAACAGGAGGAGGAACAAAAGGAAAAAGCGCAGGAGGCGGTGAACGCATGAAAATCAGATGGTACGGCACAGCCGCGCTGCTGATTACGGAGGGCGGCGGCGCGCTGGCGTTCGACCCCTTCCTCGGCATTCCGGAGGGCGATCCGGAGCCGGAACGCGTCCGCTGTGAGATTCCCCCGGAGCTAACGGAGGTCAGGGACGTATTCGTCACGCACGGGCATTTCGACCACATTATCCAGATTCCGGCTCTCTACGCGGGCGGCGGCGCGGTGATTCACGCCACCGATACCCCCTGCCGGACATTAATCAGCCGCGGAATGAGCGAAAATCAGCTTGACGGCATCGCGCCCGGCTGGCATGATTCCGTGGGGGGCATCGGCATCCGCGCCTTTCAGGGCAGGCATTGTGTCTTCGACACCCCGCTTGTGATCCGCACCTTACTGCGCTTTCTCAGACCCGGTCATTTCCGCCACGGACTGCGGCTGCTGAAATACAACCGGAATTACCCCGAGGAGGGCGAGATTCTCTTCTACGAGCTGGAATGCCGCGGCAGACGGCTTCAGATCATGGGAAGCATGGGGCTTGCCCCCGATGAAAGCTACCCCACGGGCGCCGACCTGCTGATTCTGCCCTATCAGGGGAAAAGCAGCCCCGCCGGCTACGCCGCCTCGCTGGTGGAACGGCTCCGGCCCAGGGCGGTGCTGCTGGATCATTACGACGACAGCTTTCCGCCCATGACCGCGCAGGTCGGAACGGCGGAATTTGAATCGCTGCTGACGGAGCAATACGGCATTCCCTGCCGCGCCATGGAGCGGGGCATCACATACGATATGGAGGAGCTGTCCTTATGAGCAAGGAAACAAGAGAATTGAAGGCACAGGCAAAAGCCCAAGCAAAGCAGGCCAAAATCGACGCGAAGCAAGCCAAGAAGCAGGCCAGAATCAACGCGAAGCAAGCCAAAAAGCAGGCCAAAATCGACGCGAAGCAAGCCAAGATTGACGCGAAGCAGGCCAAGAAGCAGGCCAGAATCGACGCGAAACAGGCCAAGATTGACGCGAAGCTCCGGAAGAAAAAACGCCGCCGCAGGTGGGGCGACCGCCGCGACGGACGGCGCGTGAAGGCACCCGGTCTGCAGACCATCATGTGCTATCTGTGGCCGAAGCGTTCGGACTGCGAGGTGTATCTCAACGACACCATCGACGCGACCGAGCTTCTGAAATATCTCGAACGCCGCAACGCCGAGCATCCGGAATACAAGACCACGCTCTTCCACTGCGCGGTGACCGGCATGGCGCGCATGGTGAAGGAGCGTCCGCTCATGAACCGCTTCATTCAGGGCTACCGCCTGTATGAGCGCGACGAGATCACCATCAGCTTTGTCGTCAAGCGCAAATTCGCCGACGACGCGGAGGAATCGCTCATGGTGCTCACTCCCTCGGACGAGGACACCCTCGATTCCATCAGCCGCAAAATTGTCGGCGACGTCAGGGAAACCCGCAAGAGCGAGCATTCCACCGGCGGCATTGACGCGGTTCTCGACGCGTTTGCCAAGCTCCCCCGACCGGTGCTGATCGTGGCCATCCGCATTATCCGCTGGCTGGACTTCTGGGGCAAGAATCCCAAATCGCTCACCGAGGGCGATCCCAATTACACCACCATTCTCACCAGCAATCTCGGCAGCATCAAGTGCCCCGCCGTCTACCATCATCTCAATAATTACGGCACCAACAGCATCATGATCACCATCGGCACCCTCCACAAGGAGGAGGTCATCATGCCCGACGGCAGCAAGGAGATCCGCGATGTGGTGGATGTGGGCGCGACGCTCGACGAACGCATTGCCGACGGCTTCTACTTCGCCCGCAGCCTGAAGCTGATCAAGCACGTATTCGCCCACCCCGAGCTTCTCGAAAAGCCCATCGGGGAGGAAAGCGGCTTCGAGTACTGAGCCGCCCCCAAAATCAGAACCGCGTCCCGCGCCCGCGGGATCCGGCAGCCATCACAGACAGGTGAATCATTATGGCCAAAAGCAAGGAAATCAAAACCAACGCCATGCGTCTTCTCGACAGCATGAAAATTCCTTATGAAACCCGTACCTACGAATGCGGCGACTTCGTGGACGGCATTCAGATTGCCGACCTTCTCGGACTGCCGCATGAAATCGTCTACAAGACGCTGGTGGCGCAGGGCGCGAGCCGGCAGTATTACGTATTCGTCATTCCGGTGGAAGCGGAGCTTGACCTGAAGAAGGCGGCGCGGTCTGTCGGCGAGAAATCGGTCGCCATGCTGCACGTCAGGGAACTCACCGCCGTGACCGGCTACATCCGCGGCGGCTGTACCGCCATCGGCATGAAGAAACCCTACGTCACCCGCCTTTCCGACACCGCGCGGGACAAGGCGCACATCATCGTCAGCGGCGGAAAGCTCGGCGTTCAGCTCCGGCTCGCCCCGGACGATCTGCTGAAAGCCTGCGCCGGGGAATATGCCGACATCCTTCAATAAAAAAATGCAACCCGGCAGACACGAAAAACTGCCGGGTTGCCTGTTTCCTGCGAAAGAATTACTTCTGCGCGTTGGCTCTGACGAGCCATGCTTCGGCGATCTCAAGCGTATCGCTGAAGGAAGCGCGCTCAATGCTTTTGACGATCTTGCCCCTGCCCTTGATATCCGGGTCGGTGTAGAGAAGCTGAATCTCAAAGCGGGAACCGACGTCCACATCGTTGACCTTTCTGGTGGCAAGCTCTTTGATAAAGATGATGTACTTGTCGCTCATGCTACCGTAATACATCTCATTGCCGCAGCGAACCAGCGGGCGGCCTTTATAGCTCAGATAATTGTTTTCCATTATAATCCATTCCTCCGAAAATAAAAAAATCTTAAACAAGCCAAAAACGGCGGCCTTTTTTATCACAAAAAAGCCGCCGTAAGACTCATAATGCACTATTCCTCATCGTCCAGATAGGACCTGACCAGTTCGCAGAGAAGGTCGTCCCTGTCGATCTTGCGGATAATGCTGCGAGCGTTCGCGTGCGTTGTGATATAGGTCGGATCCTCCGAAAGAAGATAACCGACAATCTGATTGACCGGATTGTATCCTTTCTCCTTCAACGCGTCATACACGAGCTTGAGACGCGTCTTCATTTCCTCCGCGTGATCCTGTCCGATGGAGAAGGTCATAGTTTCATCCATAAATCAACACCTCCGTACATTCTTATTCTACAT
>CADCON010000235.1 GCA_902803035.1 uncultured Ruminococcus sp. | reverse complement strand
GGGATTTGTCAATCATTGATTGAAGGTTTCCCGGATTATCCTTCGTATTCTTCAAACTGAAAATCGGTCATTCCGCAGTTGTACCAGAGCAGCTTCTGAAAGAGCCGTTCCGCGTACCAGTTGACGTCGGTCATGGAATCCTCATCGTCATCCAGTGTTCTGCGATTGATGTTGGGAATGATCAGAATCTCGCTGACGTCAGCCGAAAGAAGCGTGACGCCGTATTCGGTGTCGCGGTAATACAGCACGACCCCAACGGTTTCGCCTGCCTGCCATTTCTGATCAAAGATAGCGTAAAGCCCGCTCTCGGTGATTTCTCCCATCTGCCAGTCGAAGCTGTCCTTGTCGCCGACGGGCAGATATTCGGCGTGGTTGTCGCCGTCGTAACAGGACCAGCCAAGACTGGTCAGCAATCTGATGAAGTCTGTGACGCTTCCTGAAAAGCCGGAGCAATTCAGTTCAAAGCTCGCTTCTCTGCCCATGACGCACCTCCGGAATCAAAATGTCATTGTCAGCAGCTCACGTTGAGGAGCTGCGATTTCCCGTGCAGCTTGAGCGGAATGCTTTCCGACGGGACAAAAATGCAGTCCCCCTTGAAGAAGGGGAGCGTGAAGCCGTCGCCGTAGAGGACGCCGCACCCGTCCACACAGAGAAGGGCGTGAAAGCTGTTGCGGCCGGTCCGGAAATCCGTGAGCGAACGGTTGATTTCCGTGTTGAGAAGGAGCCTTTCCACCTGAAAATACTTGCAGCGGTTGAGAAGCTCGCTTGCCGCCCCGTTCTTATACCGCAGTACGCGCATGGGCTGTCTGGGAACGTCGGAGGAACGGAGGTTGATGACATTCATGGCCTGATCGATATGCAGCGGACGCGTTTTCCCGTCGCTGCCCACGCGCCCGTAATCGTAGAGCCGGTAGGTGATATCGCTGCTCTCCTGAATTTCGGCAATCAGCGCGCCCGCGCCGATGGCGTGGATCATGCCCGCTTCGATGTAGAAAACGTCGTTTTTATGTACCGGAATGCAGTTGAGGTAATTCCCGATGGTTTCGTCCGCCAGCGCGTTCCGTATGCGCTGCTCGGTCATGTCCTGATTGAATCCGTAGACCAGACTCGCGCCCTTTCTGGCGTCCAGCACATACCACATCTCGGTCTTTCCGAGGGAGCCTTCGTGTCTGAGGGCGTATTCGTCGTCGGGATGCACCTGCACCGAAAGGTCGTATTTCGCGTCGATCAGCTTGATGAGAATGGGAAGCTCCGCCCTGCCGCGGGTGATCGAAAGCGGGTGAGTGCCGAGAAATTCCGGATGCAGGCTGAGAAGCTCTCCGAGCGTCATTCCCGTGAATTCACCGCTGGCGACGGTGCTCTGACCACAGGGATGGGTGCTGCATTCCCATGTTTCGGCAATGGTGGCAAGGTTGATATTCTTTCCGAAATCGTCATTTAACCTGCTTCCGCCCCAGAGATAGCTTTTGGCGGCGGGAGCAAGCATAAACGGAACATTCATAAGCCCTTATTCCTTTGGCGTCATTTGTAGGGAAATTCGTATTTCTTCTTGTCGGACACGCTGATATCGCTTCCGAGCTGCACTTCGATCATCTGAAGCCCGTTGGGGCCGGCGATGACCGTATGCTTGCAGCCGGCGGCCATGGTGACTACGTCGCCCGGCTTGACAGGCTGCTCCATGCCGTCCACGATGGTGTGACCGGAGCCCGCAATGACCGTCCAGATTTCGTCGCGCTTTTCGTGGCTGTGATAATTCATTTTGTGTCCGGGATTGAGGGTGACCTTGACGGTCATGCTCTGTTCGCCCACATCCAGCACGCGGTAGCGTCCCCACGATTTCTCGGCGAACATGATGCGCTGCCTGATATCGTCCACAAAAGGCTTGATGTAGCTGCTCTGCTCCATATCCGACACCAGAATGCCTTCGGGGGAGGCGGAAACGACAATGTCCCTGCAGCCCATGACCAGCATCGGAACGCCCATCTCATTGATGGCGTGGACATTCTCGCACTTGTCGTTCATCCGGACGTCGCCGACAGAGCTTTCCTCCATCGCCTCGGTGAGGGTGTTCCATGTGCCGAGATCCTTCCATTCGCCGTTGTATCGCACGATGGACAGACGGCTTTCGTTCTCCACCACGGCGTAATCGAAGCTGATTTTCCTGAGCTTCTCGTAATTGGCGTAAAGCTCGTAATATCCGCTCATTCCCGTCAGCTCGCGGCTCTTTTCCAGCACATAGGAGAGCCGGTAGGCGAACACGCCGCCGTTCCACAGGCAGCCTTCCTCGATGTATTTTTTGGCGGTCACGGCGTCGGGCTTCTCCTTGAATTCGAAGGAGGCGTTCCCGTCCGCGTCCTCACGGGGGAGGATATAGCCGTATTTTTCGGTGGGGAAGGTAGGCTCGATGCCCATCAGCACAATGCCGCCCTTTTCCTTGGCCATTTCATACATCTGCCGGAGGGTGGTGAAGTAGCTGTCATCGACATAAGGATCGACCGGACAGACCACGACCGCTTCCTCAGCGGGGACGCCCATCACGTCGTGAAGATAGGCGGTGGCGAGGGCGATGGCGGGGAAGGTATCACGGCGGCACGGTTCGACGGAGATATTGACCCCGTCGCCGAGCTGACTGTGTATCGATGACACCTGCGATTTGGAGGTGGCGATGGTCACGGTCGCGTCGGGATCCGCCGCCCTGATCTGACGGTAGACCCTCTGCACCATGGATTCGTATTCACTGCCGTCATCCCTTCCGAGGGGAAGGCTGTTTTCCGGCCGTCTGAATATCTTGATGAACTGCTTGGACCGGCTGTCATTCGATAGCGGCCAGAGTCTTTTTCCGGAGCCTCCGGACAGTAAAATGATATGCATATCGTTTCCGTCACCTTTCCGCGCGCATGGGATTACTCAGAAAGTCCTCATAGGAGAGCCGGATGCCTTCCTCCAGCTCGGTTTTGTAGGTCCAGCCGAGAGCGGCCGCCTTGCTCACGTCCAGCAGCTTGCGGGGCGTGCCGTTGGGTTTGCTTGTGTCCCATTCAATGCGCCCCGTGTAGCCGACGACCTTTGCGACCAGCTCGGTCAGCTCCCGGATGGTCAGTTCCTTTCCGGTGCCGGCGTTGACGGTTTCGTTGCCGCTGTAATGATTCATGAGAAACACGCAGAGATTGGCGAGGTCGTCCACATAGAGGAATTCGCGCAGCGGGCTTCCGTCGCCCCAGCAGGTGACACTCTCCGCGCCGGATACCTTCGCTTCATGGAAGCGGCGGATGAGCGCGGGAAGCACGTGGGAATGCGTTGGATGGTAATTGTCGTTGGGGCCGTAGAGATTGGTGGGCATGACGCTGATATAATCCGTGCCGTACTGCGTATTGAGGTATTCGCAGTATTTCAGCCCGCTGATTTTGGCGAGGGCGTAGGCTTCATTGGTCTGTTCGAGCGCACTGGTCAGCAGGCAGTCCTCCTTCATGGGCTGCGGGGCCATGCGGGGATAAATGCAGGACGAGCCGAGGAATTCCAGCTTTTTGCAGCCGTTCTGCCACGCGCTGTGAATGACGTTCATTTCGAGGATCATATTGTCGTACATGAAATCGGCCTTCGCGGTGGCGTTGCCCAGAATGCCGCCCACCTTCGCGGCCGCGAGGAATACGTATTCCGGCTTCTCGGCTTCAAAGAACCGCTCCACCGCGTCCTGCCGCGTGAGGTCAAGCTCGCTGTGGGTACGGGTGATGATATTGGTGTACCCCTGCCGCTGAAGCTCCCTGACAATCGCCGAACCGACCATTCCGCGGTGACCGGCGACGTAAATCTTTGCGTCTTTCTCCATCATTTCGCTCAAAGCGCCTCCTTCAATGCCCGTTCGCGCCTGGCAAGCTCCCTGTCGTGCCTTGCCATGATGCCGACAAGCTCCTCGTAGCTGGTGCTCTGGGGATTCCAGCCCAGAACGGTCTTTGCCTTGGTGGGGTCGCCCAGAAGGTTGTCCACGTCGGTCGGTCTGAACCACGCGGGATTGACGCACACCAGCATTCTGCCGGTTGCCGCGTCGTATCCCTTCTCGTCCAGCCCGCTGCCCTCCCAGCGTATCTGAATGCCGTTGGCGGCGAAGGCCTTTTCAGTGAAATCGCGCACGGTGTGCTGCACGCCGGTGGCAATGACGAAATCGTCCGGCTTCTCCTGCTGCATGATGAGCCACATACATTCTACATAATCCTTCGCGTAGCCCCAGTCGCGCAGGGAATCCATATTGCCCAGCTCCAGATGATCCTGAAGCCCTTCGGCGATGCGCCCGGCGGCAAGCGTAATCTTGCGGGTGACGAAGGTTTCGCCGCGGCGTTCGGATTCGTGATTGAAAAGAATGCCGTTGACGGCGAACATTCCGTAGGCTTCGCGGTATTCCTTCACCATCCAGAAGCCGTATTGCTTGGCAATGGCGTAGGGGCTGTAGGGATGGAAGGGCGTGGTTTCCTTCTGCGGAATTTCCTCTACCTTGCCGTACAGCTCGGAGGTGGACGCCTGATAGATCCGGCAGGTCTTTTCCATGCCGAGAAGCCTGACCGCTTCCAGAATCCGCAGCACGCCGATGGCGTCCACGTCGCCGGAATATTCCGGCACGTCGAAGCTGACCTGCACATGGCTCTGTGCGGCGAGATTGTAGATTTCGTCCGGTCTGGTTTCCTTGATAATTCTGATGAGCGAGGTGGAATCGGTCAGGTCGCCGTCGTGCAGCCTGATTTGGTGCAGGATATGCCCGATGCGGGCGGTATTGGCAATGGATGCGCGGCGGGTGATGCCGTGAACCTCGTAGCCCTTTTCCAGCAGAAGCTCCGCGAGATAGGAGCCGTCCTGTCCTGTAATGCCTGTAATCAGCGCGATTTTATTCATTCGGATGGGCCTCCAGAAAGTGAGTTGTTCTTTACGAAAAATGATATTTCATCGGCCGGAGAGGGCGTTATTCTCCCGCCGCGAGAAATTCCTGAATCTGCCGGTCCATGACGGCGCGGACGTCTCCGCCGGCGACCCAGACCTTGCTCCATTCCACGACCGCCTGAATGGCTTTTTCGAGATTCCAGCGGGGTCTCCAGCCGAAGGTGGTTTTGAGGTTGGAGCAGTCGAGCTTGAGGAAGGTGGCTTCATGCGGCCCGCCGTCGTATTGATTGATCCATTTCAGGCCGCCGCCCCAGTATTTCACAAAAAGATCCGCCAGCGCGCCGGTTTCCATGCAGTCGCGGTCGTCGGGACCGACATTGTAGTATCCGGAAAAACGGCCGTCTTCGTACTGCCTGGCGGCGATCATGAGATAGGCGAATACCGGCTCCAGAACGTGCTGGTAGGGGCGGGTGGAGTAGGGATTCCTGACGATAATATCCTCTCCTCTGACAGCCGCCCGCACGCAGTCCGGAATGATTCTGTCGCGGGCGAAATCCCCGCCGCCGATGACATTGCCCGCGCGGGCGGTGGAAATGGCGGGGCGTCCGTCAGTGAAAAAGGAGGATTTATAGCTGTGGGTGATCAGCTCCGAACAGGACTTGGAATTGGAATAGGGATCATAGCCGTCGAGGGGTTCATTTTCCCTGTAGCCCCAGTGCCATTCCTTGTTGTGGTAGACTTTGTCGGTCGTGACGTTGAGGAATGACCTGACAGAGGGCGTGAGCCGCATGGCTTCGCAGATATTCACCGTGCCCATGACGTTGATGGAGTAGGTTTCGACGGGGTTGCGGTAGGATTCCCTGACGATAGGCTGCGCCGCCATATGGATGACGATTTCGGGCTGGTACTTCCGGAAGACCTCCAGAAGGTGGTCGAGATCCCTTACGTCGCCCTGTATGTGGGTAATCTGCTTTTCCACGCCGCACAGCTCAAAAAGGCTGTTTTCCTTGTGGCTGCATCTTGAATAGCCTATGACCTGCGCGCCCGCGTTGGCGAGCATGACGCACATCCATGCGCCCTTGAATCCGGCGTGACCGGTGATAAAGACTTTTTTGCCCTTGTAAAAATCCAGTATCTCATTCATTGCCATTGAATGCCCTTCCGTCATATAATAATCAATCAGTCTTCCCATTTCTTCCACGGCGCGTTGCCGCTTGCGAGAAGGTTTTCCAGAATTTCCTTTTCCCGCGTCGTGTCCATGCACTGCCAGAAGCCCCGGTGCATATAGGACATCAGTTCTCCCTCGGCGGCAAGACGCTCCAGCGGTTCTCTTTCAAAGATGGTGCGGTCGCCCTCGATGTAATCGAAGATGGCCGGTTCCAGCACCATAAAGCCGGCGTTGATCGGCGCGCCGTCATTCTGATTCTTCTCGCGGAAGGATTTGACCGCGTTCATGCCGTCGATGTTGAGAACGCCCTTCTGCTGGTCCTGCATGACAGCGGTAAGGGTGGCGATTTTCCCGTGACTGCGGTGGAATGCCAGAATTTTGGTGATATCGACGTCGCAGACCGCGTCGCCGTAGGTCATCATGAAGGTTTCATCGCCGATATACGGCTGAATCCGCTTGATTCTGCCGCCGGTCATGGTGTTGAGTCCGGTATTGACCACTGTGACCCTCCACGGCTCACAATGCTGGTTGTGCACGATGGTTTCTTCCCTGCCGGAGGTAAAGTCGAATGTCACGTCGGAATTGAAAAGGAAGTAGTCGGCAAACCACTCCTTGATCACCTGCTGCTTGTAGCCGGCGCAGATGATGAAATCATTGAAGCCATAGTAAGAGTACATCTTCATGATGTGCCAGAGCATGGGTTTGTCGCCTATTTCCACCATAGGTTTGGGCTTGTATCTGGATTCCTCTGTGATCCTGGTACCGAATCCGCCCGCGAGCAATACTACTTTCATTGTTTTCACCCTTCTGAAGAACGCCGGATCCATCAGGATGGCAGGTTTGTCAATAAAAAAGCAACAGCGGGATTCAATTGATCCTTCTGACAAAAACGGCCGGGTTGCCCGCCCAGATTTCGTTGTCCGGAACGTCGTGTGTGACGACAGAGCCTGCGCCGATGACGCTGTGCCTTCCTATGGTTACTCCCTTGAGAATAATGGAATGTGCGCCTATGAATGCCCCCTGCCGGATCAGGACCGGCTTTGTGCCGATGCCGGGGTCCGGGTGACGCATCCTTTCGCTGTAATTCACGCTGTGGAAGTCGTTGTCGTAAATTTTACAACTGCCGCCGATCATCACGTCGTCCTCGATCACCACCGAGGTCTTTGCGATAATGGCGGAATTGGAGATGCCGCAGTTATTTCCGATGGAGATACACGCGCCCGGCTGCGCGTAGAGGATGGTAACCGTGTCGCCGCCGATGGGATTGGAACGAAGGGAGGAATTGATCCTGACGTTCCTGCCGAAGCTGATTTTCCCACCCCTGCCGGAATACAGCAGAATCCTGCCGTTAATGGCGGGATATTGGGCGTATTCGGGTCTGAACCGGAGAAAGGTGATCCGGTTGCCGATGGCGTCGGGTAGATGCCGTATTTTCTTGATAAATGACATTTGATCACAGGCTTCCTTCGGAATCAGACAACGGACAAAGCAGGTTGTTTACATTCCGAGCAGTATTTTGATATACGGGGTGAATCCGTGAAGGAGCGCCTGTTTCAGGCCGAAATTTTTATAGAGATAATGCAGCCATGATCGCAGGGGCATTCCCTTGGGGCTTTCTTTTTTTCTGAAACGCTGCATACGTGGCAGCGTCGTGTCGTACCATGTGCCTTTGACCGGATTCCTGTTGCACTTTCCGACATAAAAGCCGGAGGTATAAATCATTGCGCCGGCTCTGCTCAGCGAAAGGCCGTAGTCGTAATCCCCCATGGAATGAGCGTACCGATCGTCCATCGGCTCCACCGCCGCGTAATACGCCCACGGAATCAGAACGCAGTTGGCATTGAAGGTGCTGCACGGGACGTCGCTTTGTTCGCAGGTCAGTACCGTGCAATCGACCGTGCCGTCCTTGTATTTTGCCCCGCCGTAGCTCAACCTGCCTTCATCGTCGTGGGTTGCCCCGCAGATAATGGCGTTTTTCTTGCAG
>CADCON010000234.1 GCA_902803035.1 uncultured Ruminococcus sp. | reverse complement strand
GCGCCTTCCGTGGCAGGCGTGAAGGTGCAGAGCAGGCGGTAATTGGTGCCCGCGACCACCTGCGTGCCAAGAAGGGCAATCGGCTCATAGGTGCCGCCCGCCAGCTTTTCGGTGGCTTTTTTCAGCGCGTTGACGGCCGCGTCGGTCACCTTGACAGAAGCGGGAACGCTCCAGCCGCCGACAATCTCGCCGCCTTCGGATCCGGTTTCCTCTTCGTCCTCACAGGAGGTCAGGCAGAAAGCCAGCGATACGCCGAGCATCGCGGCAAGCAGAAGGGCTAACAGTTTTTTCATGGGTTACCATCCTTTCGGAATCATATTCCGGGAAGCCTTCTTCCCGATTGCATTATACCCCCTTTCCGCCGGAATGTAAAGCGGAAAGGGGCATTTTGGGGGTTAATTTATCAGAAATTTCATAAATTCCTGACAATTTTCCCCCTTTCAAGCAAAAAGGGAAACTTTCCCGCTGTGCCGGAAAAGTTTCCCGATTCTCATTACTTCTTTGCCTTCTTGCTTTTGCTGAAGGAAGCCGACTTCTTCTCGGCCAGCTTCGCGTCGCGGTATTCGCGCCATGTCACCCACAGCGAATTCGAGATGAACATGGACGAATAGGTTCCCGCGATGACGCCCGCCATCATGGGTACGGCAAACGTGATGATCGAGCGGATGTCGTAGACATAGGCCACGATCACAACCGTCAGGACGGCCGCCAGCAGGGTCAGATTGGTGTTGACCGTTCTGCCGAGCGTTTCGTTCAGGCTGCGGTTGGCAAGCTCCGCGTAGGTCGCCTTGTCGCCCATTATGCCGCGGTTCTCACGGATTCTGTCGTAGATGATGATGGTGGAGTTGATGGAGTAACCGATAATCGTCAGCAGAACCGCGATGAAATTGTCGTCGATTGAGAAGCCGAAGACCACAAAGGTGAAGTAGACGATCAGACAGTCATGCACAATGGCGATGATCGCCGTCACGCCGGCTGACATACCGCCGATCTTCTTGAAGCGCAGCGCAACATAAAGGATCATGAAGACCGCCGCGAGCGCGACCGCAACAAGACACTTGGCGAAGAATTCGCCGCCGGTGGTCGCGTCGACGGAGTTGGACTCGATGAGCAGGAAGTCCACCTTCGGATAAGACTCGGTGAGCTTCTCGGCGAGCTTCGTGCTTGCGTCACCGGTCAATGATTCCTTGCCGCTGACAGCTACTGTGATTGTGTTTTTGGTGCCGCCCTCGGAGGTTGCACTGCGAGCTATCGTGATGTGGGAAGCCTTCTGGATGGCGTCCTTGACTATGGCTGCGACCTTTTCCTTGTCCAGCTTCAGATAATCGCTCGCGGAAACGTCCGACTCGGATACCGTCTTATCCAGCGAATAGGAATATTTCAGCATCGCGCCGCCGGTGAATTTGATATCCAGCCTGACGCCCTTGAAGATGTTGAACAGTACGCCGACACACATGACGCACAGCGCCGCAATGAGGAATTTCTTGCGGTTTTCCAGAAAACGGAATTCTTTTCTTTCTACGTAATTCTTGACCATCAGTTTACGGAAGCCTCCTTTGCTGCGGAAAGCTCCTGCTTTTTCTTCTCGCTGAGATCTCCGTAAAGCACTCTGTTACGCAGGAACTTGAAGCCGGAGAGGGAGCTTATCATGATTCTGGAAGCGGCGACGCCCATGATGAAATTCAGAATGACGCCGACCAGCAGGGTGTAGCCGAAGGAATAAATCGCGCCGGTGGTCGCTGTGCCGAACATCCAGAGGAACGGATACAGCAGCGTACTCCACACGGTGTCCGGAGGCCCGAAGACGCCCATCAGAATGACGGATACGATGATGTTGGTGATATTGCTGTCGAAAATCGCCGAAAAGCTGTTGGCTGAACCCGCTTTGATCGCGCCGTCGAGGGTCCTGCCCTTGCGAAGCTCTTCGCGGATGCGTTCGGCGGTGATGATGTTCGCGTCCACGCCCATACCGACCGACAGTATGATACCAGCGATACCCGGCAGCGTCAGGGTGAAGCTGTCGAACACCGCGAAGTAGCCCGAAACGGCGGCGATGGTGCCGGCGACCTGACCCAGCAGGCAGATGCAGGCGACAAAGCCGGGCAGTCTGTAATAGGCAATCATGAAGACGCAGATCAGACTGAACGCGATAATACCCGCCAGAAGCATGGCTGCCAGCGCGTCGGATCCCAGAGTCGGGTCAACGGACGAATAGTCGATGGTCTTCAGCTTGAAGGGCAGCGCGCCGCCGTTGATGTTGTCGGCGAGCTTCTTGGCTTCTTCCGCGGTGAAGCTGCCGGAAATCTGCGCGCTGCCGTTGGCAATCACGCTGTTGACGCGGGGCGCCGAAAGCAGATTGTCGTCCATCCAGATCGAAATCTGCTGGTTGAGATACTTCTCGGTGGCGGCGGCGAATTTCTCCGCGCCGCTCTGCGTTTCACCCTCCGCGGGGCTGTCGGTCAGCTCCAGATTGACCACGATCTCATTGTTGTCGCCCGAAAGACCGGCGGCCGCCTTCTTGACGTCCTTGCCCTCGATGACCACATCGCAGGCTTCGCCTGTGGATGTGTTGACCACCGACTTGGTGCCGTCCTCATTATAGGTGATCTCAATGCCGCCGGGCTGCCCGCCGATAAAGAGAAGCTCCGCGCTCTGGGACAGATCCTTGAGGGTCTGCGCCACATCGTGCGATTTGTTGTCCTTCCACGGGAAGCTGACCAGCAGCCGGTCGTTGTCCTTGTCGGCGTACAGCTCGTAGTCCGTTACGCCGGATGAGACCAGACGGATTTCCAGAATGGACTTTGCGCTCTCCACCTGATCGTCCGTGGCGTTGATGCCCTTCTCAGGACCGAAGATGACATTGACGCCGCCCTGAATGTCGGTGCCCCATCTGATATCCTTTGCGCCGCGGATGATTGTGTTCTGCAGGTCGCCGTTCTGCTCATAGACGCCAAAAAACGAGGTGTACGCCAGAGCAAAGATCAGCGCCGCTACCACAAAAAACCACGGCTTGCCAACACGCTTCATTTGATTTCCTCCTTGATTGGTTGATTGGCCCCGCCTGCGTAAGCGAACTGCAGGCATATGCAAACAGTCCGTTATCACACCGATGATAACGGACGTAACACATCTATTATAAAATCATTGATCCGAGATGTCAATCATTTTTAGCTATTTTTTTTGGAAGTTGCAAATTTTTTACAAACCGGACGGCGATTACTTCTCCAGCAGCTTCTCCGCCGCCGCAAGCTTCGCGCTGCAGGCCAGCACCTTCATGGCTTCTGTCAGCTCCTCCACACTCGGCGATGTGGGGGCAATGCGGATATTGCTGTCCTTCGGGTCGTCGCCGTAGGGGTAGGTCGCGCCCGCGTTGGTCAGCACCACGCCCGCTTCACGGCACAGACGCACCGTCTTTCTCGCGCAGCCCTCCATCACGTTCAGGCTCACGAAGTAGCCCCCGTTCGGCTTGCTCCACACCGCTACGCCGCTGTCCCCGAAGCATTCCGACAACGTCTTCTCCACCGCTTCAAATTTGGGGCGGATGATGTCGGCGTGCTTCTTCATCTGCTCCAGAAGCCCGTCGAGGTTGACGAAGAATTTCATGTGGCGCAGTTGGTTGATCTTGTCGGGGCCGATGGACTGCACCCTCATGCGCTTCTTGATCGCGTCGATGTTCTCCTTCGACGACGCCATGCCCGCCAGTCCCGCGCCCGGGAAGGTGATCTTGGAGGTCGAAAAGTACATATAGACCATGTTCGGATGCCCCGCCTTTTCGCATTCCTTCAGAATGTCGAGCAGCTTTACGTCCTCATTGAAGAGGTGGTGAATGCAGTAGGCATTGTCCCAGAAAACCCTGAAATCAGGCGCGGCAGGATTCAGATTGGCAAAGCGCCGCACAACCTCGTCCGAATAGGTGATGCCGGTCGGGTTGGAATATTTCGGGACGCACCACACGCCCTTGATGGAGGGATCCGACGTCACCAGCTTCTCGATGACGTCCATGTCGGGGCCGTCCTCATTCATTTCCACCGGGATCATCTTGATGCCAAAGTATTCCGTGATGCCGAAGTGGCGGTCATAGCCCGGCACCGGGCAGAGGAATTTTACCTCCGGCAGGCTCGCCCACGGCGTGCTGCCCAGAAGTCCGTGCGCCATCGCCGAGGAAATCGTGTCGAACATCAGCGTCAGGCTGGAATTGCCGCCCACGATGATCTGGTCGGTGGTCACGTCAAATAAATCCGCAAAAAGCTGCTTCGCCTCCGGAATGCCGTCGAGAATGCCGTAGTTGCGGTAGTCCGCGCCGTTGATGCCCGTGAGATCCGTATTGCTGTTGACCGAGTCGAGAAGACCCATCGAAAGCTCCAGCTGTTCCTTGCCGGGAATGCCTCTCGCCATGTTCAGGCTGAGATTTTCCGCCCTGTAGCCGTCGTATTCCGCCTGCAGCGCGTCCCTCTCCGCCAGAAGCGCGTCTCTGCTCATATCCTTGAATGCTGTCATTGTCTTGCACTCTCCCTCTGTTGTATTCGTGCCTTGTCCGCGCCGGAAAAACACATTTTCCACACGCGCGCTTTCTCTACTATAATACAATTCCCGCTGGTTTGCAAGTGAATTTTGCATTTCCTGCATTTTTCGGTTAAAATTCGCCGTTTTAGCCAAATACGCGCCTCTTCTTGCATTTATTTCGGCTTTATTTGTGCAGGAAGAGAAATGTGACGCGGGCGCATTCCCGGCATTGACATTATAATGAAAATATGATAGAATATATTCCGAATTTAGATGGCAGGGAGCGGTTTCCGCGTTCCCTGGCTGGAAGGAGATCTTAATGAAAGCTCATTTTTCCGATTATCTCTCCGGGATGAAAGCCGGACTGAGGGAGATGATCCGCATTCTCAGGAAGGAGTACGATTACGTCAGCGTCCTTGCCACCGATTCCCGCGGTATCAATGTCCGCATTTCGCAGCGTTCCCGCAGCGTGGCGAGCGAAACCATGACCACCGAGCGCGGCATCGTCGTGCGCGTCTGCAAGAACGGCCAGTACGCTGAGTACGCCTTCAACCAATTCGATCCGGCGGCGCCCGGAAAGGCGGCTGCAGAAATTCAGGGCGCGCTCGAGGCGCAGCTCGTCATGCTCCGGCTGGCGGGCGTCAAGACCTACGACACCCCGCTGCTCCCCGACGAGGCGCAGACCCTCTTTGTCGAGAAGGAAACCCTTCAGCTCCCCGAAACCGTCGATGTGAAGGCATTGGTGGACAGGCTGGGCGCGCTCTCCGACAAGGGAATGTCCCTCAATGAGAACGCCGTTGAGTGCATCGTGACCGCCCAGTCCACCCACATCTGCAAGATGTTCCTCACCGAAAAGCGCGACCTCTGCCAGAGTTATGTCTACAGCGAGGGCGCGGCGGTGCTGGTGGTCAGCCGCGAAGGGAACACGCAGGTCGCCTATGAAAGCCTTTCCGGACTCTGCGGACCGGAGCTTTTCGACGGCTTTGACGCGAAGATCGTCAAGGCAGCCGACACCGCCGCCGAGCTTCTCAACGCGGAACGCATCGAGCCGGGCGAGTACGAGATCATCGCCTCCCCCGAAGTCACCGGACTCATCGCCCACGAGGCCTTCGGGCACGGCGTGGAGATGGATATGTTCGTCAAGAACCGCGCGCTGGGCGCCGAATACATCGGCAAGCGCGTCGGCAGCGATATGTGTACCATGCACGAGGGCGCGCTCTGCGCCGAGAATGTGACCTCCTACGCCTTTGACGACGAGGGGACGCTCGCCGGCGACGTGACCGAGATCGACCACGGCATTCTCAGGACAGGCATCTGCGACGCGCTGAGCGCGCTCCGTCTGGGCGTGCAGCCCACCGGCAACGGCAAGCGCGAGAATTTCGAGCACAAGGTCTACACCCGCATGACCAACACCATGTTCGATTCCGGCGAGGACAGCCTGGAGGATATGATCGCCTCCGTGGAGCATGGCTATCTTCTCGAAGGCATGGAAAGCGGCATGGAGGACCCCAAGCACTGGGGCATTCAGTGCATTATCAAGATGGGGCGCGAAATCAGGGACGGCAGACTCACCGGCAGGGTGGTCGCCCCCGTCATTATGACCGGCTACGTCCCCGATCTGCTGGGCGGCATCTGTATGCTCTCCCCCCACCGCGAGGTGTTCGGCGCCGGCGGCTGTGGCAAGGGCTACAAGGAATGGGTCAAGGTCGCCGACGGCGGCCCCTATCTTAAAACGAAAGCGAGGCTCGGATAATGCTGGATAAATTAACCGAACTGCTCAAGGCTTCCGGCGTCTACGGCTGGGAGATTACCGACGAAAAGAAGAACGGCTGGGAATTCTATTTCATCCGGCACGCGCTGGATCAGCACCGCGCCAAGAATGTCGAACACATCACCGTCAAGGTCTATCAGCTTACCGACGACGGGGAATCCATCGGCTTCGCGTCCTCCGAAATCGCGCCCACCGCTTCGCAGGATGATATGGAAAAGCTGGTCGCCGATCTCGCCTACCGCGCGACGCTGGTCAAAAACCGCCCCTTCACGCTGACCCCGCCGCCGGAGGAATCCGTTTCCGCCGGCAAGGCCTCGGATATCGCCGATATTTCCGCCGATTTCATCCGCGCGATGTCGGAGCTGCCCGAAACCGAAACCGAGGATATCAACAGCTATGAAATTTTTGCCTGCGACGTGTCGCGCAGGCTTATTACCTCCACCGGCATCGATCAGATCGAGCATTATCCCTCCAGCATGATCGAGGTGGTCGTCAACGCCCGCCGCGAGGGGCATGAGATCGAGCTTTACCGCAGCTATTACAGCGGAACCTGCGACGCCGCCGGACTCAGGCGCGATCTGGAAAAAACCATGGCTTACGGCCGCGACAGGCTCATTGCAAAGCCCACGCCGGTCAACGGCACCATCGATGTGCTGTTCTCCGGCAGCAATGCCTGCCCGATTTACAGCTATTTCGCCGAGCGCATGAACGCTTCCCTCGTGTACCGCCAGATGAGCGATTACGAGATCGGCAAGCCGGTCTGCCCCGCCTTCACCGGCGACAGGGTCACTGTCAGGGCGGTGCGCGAGCTGACCAATTCGTCCGAGAATCACGCCTTCGACAGCGAGGGCGCGCTCATCCGTGACACCACCCTCATCGAGGACGGCGTGGCAAAGCGGTTTATCGGCGGCAGAATGTTCGCCTCCTATCTCGGACTGACCGATTCCTTCAATCCCACCAACATCGAAGTCACCGGCGGCACCCGTTCCGCCGAGGAAATGCGTGCCGGACGCTATCTCGAAGCGGTGGAATTCTCCGATTTCCAGGTGGACGAGATCACCGGCGACATCTTCGGCGAGATCCGCCTTGCTTACCTGCACGACGGGGACGAGGTCATTCCCGTTTCCGGCGGCTCGATCTCCGGCTCTATGAATGACTTCGCCGGCAGTATGCTCATGAGCAGGGACAGCGCGCAGTACGACTACATGAAAATTCCCGCCCTCACCCTCCTGCGCGGCGTCACCGTCACCGGCGCGCTCTGAGCGCAGGCTCCCGGCGGGGGCATTCCCGCTTCGTCCCATCCATAGAATGAAAAAACCCCGCGTTCCCACGGTCATTGAAGGCCTTTCGGGAACACGGGGCTTTTTGGTTTTTCTTTCCGGATCCATCGCTCCTTCTTCAAAAACTCATTTTTTTCCGCGTTTTTCACTATCATTCTACCATATTTCCTTCCGCATTGCAAGAGGATTTTTATTAAGAAAAAACCGTGTTGCCGGCGCCATTGAAGGCTTTCGGTAACACGGTTATTTTCCGTTTATTCATTTTCCGGATCGGAGCAGACGATTGCTCTTAGGAGAAAAGACCCTTCTTCTTCTTGCCGAGCTTGCTGACGTCGCCGCCCATGCTCTTTTCCAACTGCAGAATCAGCTCGCGCTGCTCCGGCGTCACT
>CADCON010000233.1 GCA_902803035.1 uncultured Ruminococcus sp. | reverse complement strand
TGATTTCCTCATCGGACATACCGGCAAGCTCATCGGAAGTAAAGACAAGGCCGGTGGGCTTTCTGAGCATGCCCGCGTCCTTGGCAATGGCGACGGCGGTTTCTTTGCGGTCACCGGTGATCATGACCACCTGCACGCCGGCACGTCTGGCTTCCCTGATGGCCTTGATGGATTCGGGGCGGACCTCGTCGCGTATGCCGACAAAGCCCACGAGCGTCCATTCGTCCTCGGGAAGATGGCCGTCCTTGATGACGCTTTCAGAAGTCGCAAAGGCCAGCACACGGATCGCTCTGGTGGCCAGCTCATCCATTTTCGCGTCGATCTGCGCGGAATGGGTCAGCGGAATCTTCTTGCCGCTCGCGTCGTAATAATAACGGCATTTTCTGAGCATTTTCTCCGGCGCGCCCTTGATAAGGGTGATATACTTTCCGTCCTTGCCGACGGTGGACGCGGAGAATTTATTGGTGCTGTTGAAGGGAATGGAGCTGATCTTGGGGGCGTCGAACACCTTGGCGGCATCCATCGCAAAGGCAAGAACCGCGCGCTCGGTGGCATTGCCGCCGACAATCCTGCGGCTTTCGCCCTCTCCGGATACGACGGAGTCGGTGTTGTTCTTGATGCTCATGGTGATGAGGTCGCCCAGCGTTCCGGGAATGTCCGAAATGCCCTTGTATTCGGTCAGACCGCCATCAATGAAGGTAACAACCTCGAGCTTACCCTTGGTGATGGTGCCGGTCTTGTCGCTGAAGAGAATATTCAGGCTGCCGGCGGTTTCAATTCCCACGATCTTACGCACAAGAACATTGTCCTTGAGCATCTTATTCATATTCATGGCGGAAACAAGCGCGACCATGAGCGGCAGTCCCTCCGGAACCGCCATGACGATGATGATGACCGCGAACATGAGGGCTTCCACACAGTCATGCACTACATTGCCGGTATTGGCAAAATACGCCGACATTGCCGCGCCGTTGAAAAAGGTGCCGTCATGGATAAAGAAGCATTTGCAAAGATACGCCACGGCGATCAGCGCGCCGCCGATGTAGCCGAATTTGCTGATGCCGTCCGCCAGCTTGGAAAGCTTGACCTGAAGGGGCGACTGTCTGTCGTCGTCCTCCTGCAGTTCGCTGGCGATTTTGCCGTAGACCGAGCTGTCGCCCACCACGGCCACCTTCATGACGCCGTTGCCGGAGCAGACCACCGCGCCTCGGAACACCTTATATTCGTTGAGGAAATCCAGCGGCTCGTCGGTTTCGGTGTAATTCTCCGGAATGGCGGTCTTGCGGGCTTCCTTGCTCTCGCCGTTGAGAACCGACTGGTCAACCTTCAGCTCGCCGTCGATCATCAGACCGTCAGCGGGAATTTTGTCACCCGACTGAAGCAGAATGCAGTCGCCCACCACAAGATCATTGATGGCCACTTCGACAATTTCGCCGTTGCGGTAAACCTTGCACATAATGCGGGAGGCCTCTTCCTGCAGCTTCTGGAAGGCGTTCTCGTTGTTGTACTCGGAATAAGTGGAAACCAGCGTGGCGATAAGTATGGCGGCAGTAATGCCGATCGGCTCAAACCAGTCCGCCTGCCCCAGTACACAGAGCACCACATTCACAATGAGGGCAAAACAGAGAATCCGGATCATCGGGTCCTGAAAATTACCCCACAGCTTTTGCAGAAAGGTTTCGCCCTTCTGCTCGGTCATGCTGTTGTCGCCGTATTTCGCTTTTGACGCGGCAACCTCAGCATCGGTCAAACCTACGATCTTCATTCAATAATACCTCCTGAATGTTTGCGCCGTTCAAGCACCCACATTACAAGTTCGCGTGAACCTGTATTATTGGCGTTTGAGCAGCATCAAGTCAATTATAATCCAATGTCTGGATTTTGTCAATACCATTCATGCAATAATCCGACAGCGATGTTTATTTTTCGTTTTTCCGCATATTATACAAGGGATACGCAAAAGAAAGTGCGGATTCGAAGGACGCGCCGGAAGGCGTTTTCCTAATATCCGAGAACACCGCCAACGGATTCGTCGTTGTCGATCCAGTCCTGCACCTCTACCACACGGTAGTTGTCCTTGGTGTCGCGGATATACACCTTTTCTATTCCGGCGTTGATGATCATCCGCTTGCACATGGAACAGCAGTTGCCGTTAGCGACATAACCGCCTGCGGCCACGTCGATTCCCACCAGAAACAACGAGCTGCCGATCATTTCATTGCGGGACGCGCTGATAATGGCATTCTGCTCCGCGTGGACGCTGCGGCACAGCTCATAGCGTTCGCCGCGCGGCACCTGTAATTCTTCCCTGATGCAGCGTCCCATGTCGGTGCAATTCCGCCTTCCTCTCGGCGCGCCGACATAGCCGG
>CADCON010000232.1 GCA_902803035.1 uncultured Ruminococcus sp. | reverse complement strand
GGAGGAAGTTCTTTTGGAAAAGCTCTTTCATCTCAAGGAACACAACACCAACATAAGAACAGAGATCATTGCCGGACTGACGACATTCTTCACGATGGCATACATCATCTTTCTTAACCCCACCATTCTCGGCGAAGGCACACCCGCCGACATGAAGAACACCGCCGTCATCACCGCCACCTGCATCGCGGCGGCGATCGGCACATGGCTGATCGGCTGGCTGTCGAATTATCCGATGGCGCAGGCGCCCGGTCTCGGACTCAACGCGGTCTTCTCCTTCACCCTCTGCGGCGCGTTCGGACTGTCTGCCGGCGCGGCTCTGTCAGCCGTCTTCATCGCGGGCATCATTTTCATCCTGCTCACCGTGACCGGCGCGAGAACCGCCATTGTCAAGGCCATTCCGCTCAGCCTGAAGAAGGCACTCGGCGCTGGCATCGGTCTCTTCATCGCCCTGATCGGCTTCGTCAACGCCGGCATCGTCGTGGGCGAGAATTCCGCCGCCACCACCGTCGGCATGGGCAACCTCGCAAGCCCCGTCGTGCTGCTGGCCATTGCCGGCCTGCTCATCACCATCGTGCTGGTCGTCGCCAAGGTTCCCGCCGCGCTCTTTATTTCCATGATTGCCACCTCCGTCATCGGCTGCGTCCTGCAGTTCGTCTTTAAAATCGACGTCGGCGTATCGGCACCCACGAGCTGGGTTCCCTACCTCGATTTCTCCATGTTCGGCAAATGTTTCACCAGCTTCGGCGACTTAATGAAGGCGCCTGTCGCCTCCCTGATCGCCACCATGATCACCCTCGTGCTGGTCGATATGTTCGACACCATCGGCACCCTGATCGGCGCGGCGGACAAGGCCGGCTACCTCGATGAGAAGGGCGACCTTCCCAAGATCGAGAGAGCCATGCTGGCTGACGCGATCGCCACTTCCACCGGCGCGGTCATGGGCACCTCCACCGTCACCACTTATGTCGAGTCCACCTCCGGCATTTCCGCCGGCGGCAGAACCGGTCTGACCTCCACCGTCACCGGCATCTGCTTCCTGCTCGGACTCTTCCTCTCCCCCATCGTCGGTCTGGTTCCCAGCGCGGCGACCGCTCCGATCCTCATCGTGGTCGGCGTCATGATGTGCGCTTCCCTCAAGGACATCGACTGGAGCGATATTGAAGTCGCCATTCCCTGCTTCCTCACTGTTGTGGGAATGCCCTTCTTCTACTCCATCACGGACGGTCTGGCACTCGGCTTCATCGCCTATGTGGTCGTCAAGATCGCAAGACTGAAGTTCAAGGAGATTCATCCGCTCATGTACGTGATCGTCGTCCTGTTCCTGCTCAAGTACGTTCTCTCCGTCTTCTTCGGATAAACCAGCGGAGAATTCCCCAGCGTGATTCAATCCGGTATGGCCTGCCGGCTTCCGTTGCCTTCAAGCGCGGAATCCGGCGGGCTTTTTTCTTTCCTCCCGCATATTCAGCCGCGACGGTGAGAATACTATCGGCAGAAGTCAATCATCGGAGGGACAGAATTTGCAGAGAGTAGAAAGAGGACTATTCAGATTTGACCGGAAGCCGACGGTGCTGGCATCCGCGGGCGTCGCGGGGAAAAAGGAAAGCGAGGGGCCGCTCGGCGAACGCTTCGACAAGGTGCATGAAGACCCCATGCTCGGTCAGGCGTCGTGGGAGCGGGCGGAAAGCCGCCTGCAGCAGGAAGCGGTCGCCATCGCGCTGGAAAAGGCAATGCTCCCCGCGGGCGGCGTGGACGTGATGTTTTCCGGCGACCTGCTCAACCAGTGCATCGCCTCGACCTTCGGCCTGCGGAGTCTGGGCGTGCCGCACATGGGCGTCTACGGAGCCTGCTCGACCATGGTGGAAGCCCTGATCAATGCCGCCGTCTTTGTGGAATCGGGGGCGGCGGAAATCTGCGCGGCCGTCACGTCATCGCATTTCTGCTCGTCGGAGCGGCAGTTCCGCACACCGCTGGGATACGGCGGGCAGCGAAGCCCTTCGGCACAGTGGACGGTGACCGGGGCGGGCGCGGCGGTCGTGGGGCAATGCGGTCCCATCGGCGTCAATGCCGCCTGCGTGGGCATTATTGACGATCTCGGCATCAAAGACCCCTGCAACATGGGGGCAGCCATGGCGCCAGCGGCAGCCGACACGATCAAGCGTTTCCTGACCGGCACCGGCACAACGCCGGACGATTACGACCTCATTCTGACCGGCGATCTGGGATTCGTGGGAAGCGAGCTGCTGCGGCAGCTTCTCGGCCGCGAGGGAATCGAGCTGGGCGAAAGACACAACGACTGCGGCATGATGATTTTTGACCGGGAAGCGCAGGACGTTCACGCGGGCGGCTCCGGCTGCGGGTGCATCGGAAGCGTGCTATGCTCCCACATCATGAGGCAGATGACGGAAGGAAAGCTGCACCGCGTGCTGGCAGTCGCCACCGGCGCGCTGATGTCCACCACCAGTTCGTGGCAGGGGGAAAGCATTCCCGGCGTGGCGCACCTCATCGAGCTGCAGGCGTGATTATGCCGGATTCCGGGCAAAAAACACCCGCCGTGGCGGTCTTCTCATCGGGAAACCGCCCGGCGGGTGTTTTTTTCATCTATTCTTTAGTGGGCAGTGGTCACTAATATTATTCGTCCTTGAGGAAGACCGCGCCCTGGGAACCGCTGCTGACGTGTTGGTAATAGCGCGCCAGATAGCCGGTAAGGTGCTTTTTGGGAGCAACCCACGCCTCGCGGCGTTTTTCGATCTCCGCGTCGTCCACTTCGAGGGTCAGCGTGCGGTTGGTGATATCGACATTGATCATATCGCCGTCCTGAATGAGTCCGATGAGGCCGCCGGCAGCCGCTTCGGGGGAAACGTGACCGATGGCCGCGCCTCTGGTCGCGCCGCTGAAGCGTCCGTCGGTGATCAGCGCGACGCTCTTGTCAAGGCCCATGCCGACAAGGGACGCGGTGGGATTGAGCATCTCGCGCATTCCGGGGCCGCCCTTCGGGCCTTCGTAGCGGATGACGACCACGTCGCCCTCCTTGATCTTTCCGCCGAGAATCGCTTCGCTCGCGTCTTCCTCGCTGTCAAAGCACTTGGCGGGACCGCGGTGCTGCATCATTTCGGGAGCGACCGCGCCCTGCTTGACGACCGCGCCCTCCTCGGCGATGTTGCCGCGGAGAACTGCGATGCCGCCGTCCTTGCGGTAGGGATTGTCAAGGGTATGAATCACAGTGCCGTCCGCGTCGGGCGCGTAGGCGATTCTCTCGCTGACCTTGCCCGCGACGGTCAGACATTCGGTATTGATCAGACCCGCCTTGCTCAGCTCCTTGAGAACGGCTTCAATGCCGCCCACCTCGTCGAGATCCTCGATGAAGATCTGACCGGCGGGATTGAGCTTGCAGATCTGGGGCGTGGTCTTGCTGATGTCATCGATAATTTCCATATTGATGGGGCAGCCGGCTTCATAGGCGATAGCGGTCAGGTGAAGCACCGTATTGGTGGAGCAGCCCAGCGCCATTTCGGAGCGAAGGGCGTTTTCCAGCGCCTTGGGAGTGATGATGTCGAGGGGCTTGATATCCTTCTTTAGCAGCTCCATGACTCTCTCGCCGCTCATCTTGGCAAGCCTGCGGCGTTTGGCGGAAACCGCCAGACAGGTGGCCGCGCCGGGCAGCGACATACCGATGGCTTCGGTCAGGCAGTTCATGGAATTGGCGGTGTACATACCCGAACAGGAACCGCAGGTGGGGCAGGATTTGGCTTCCAGCTCCTGCAGCTTGCGCGCGTCGATCTTGCCGGCGGAGAAGCTGCCGACCGCTTCGAACATCTCGGAAAGTCCGTACCGCGTGCCGTCGCACTTGCCGGACATCATGGGGCCGCCGCTGATGAAGATGGCGGGGAGATTCATGCGGCAGGCCGCCAGCAGCATGCCGGGAACGATCTTGTCGCAGTTGGGAATGAAGACCACCGCGTCCATGGGATGCGCGGTGAGCATGACCTCGATGGAATCCGCAATCAGCTCGCGGGAGGGCAGGGAGTACTTCATGCCGGGGTGATTCATGGCAAGACCGTCGCACACGCCGATGGTCTGGAATTCAAAGGGAACGCCGCCGGCGTTGCGGATGCCGGCCTTGACAGCCTCGCCGATTTCGCGCAGGTGCATATGACCGGGAATGTATTCGCTGTAGGAATTGACCACAGCGACAAAGGGACGCTTCATTTCGGAATCTGTGATGGAAAGAGCCTTGAGCAGGGAACGGTGGGGCGCTCTGCTGGGGCCATCCTTGAGCATATCGCTTCTCATGGGAAAACTACCTCCTGAAAAATACATAGATGTAATGAGTAAATGACCCGCCTTAACGGGCACTTTTATCTATTGTAAATCCAAACGCGCTATTTGTCAATCATTCAATGTGAATTGTGCGTAAAAATTCTGCGAAAATCGGCAAAAAAGGGCAAAGACCGTGCGCTCTCTATCGAGAGAGAGAGCCGCACGGTCTGAATTATTACCGATTAATTTTTTCCGACATCTGAAAAGGCTCACTCGCTGGCCTTTCTCCTGCGGAGAAGCACAAAGACCACGCCGCCGACCGCCAGCACCATCATCACGGCGCAGCAGACCACCAACGCAATGCTCTCGCCGGTAGCCGGAGAATCGGTGCCGCCGGACTGGGCAATGGTGAACTGATGGGTCAGCTCCTTGCCGTCGATCACGACCTTGAGGGTGTATTTACCGGCCTTCTGCTTTTTGAGGTAGTCGGGCTGAAGCTCTATCTTCACGCAGCCATTCGTCGCCTTGTAATCGGTTCCCTTGGCCAGCTCCTTATCGCCCACCAGCACCTTGCCGCCGTTCTCATCGAACTTGGTGAAGGTTTCGCTGTCCCTGTCCGCGTTGGTATTCTTGACGATAACGGTCATGCCCTTTTTGCTGCCCATCGTCCATTTGAAGACGCTGTCGGAGGTGAATTCGTAAGAATCCTGCGTGCCGGGATCCTCGCCGGGATCATCGCTGGAAGTGCTGCCGGTCTTGGGAATGACGTCTTCTTCCTCAAAGCCGCAGCCCGTCCGCTTGCAGACGCGCTTCTTGAGCCCGTCCTCGGTTTCGGTGGCTTCCCGGATGACGACCCATCCGTCGTTTTCCGCGCTTTCCCATTCATGTCCCAGCGCGTCGATGTCCTCGCCGGCTTCAATGGTCTCGCCGCATTTGGTACACTCCTTGTCGCCGGTGTACCCCTTTTCCGTGCAGGTGGGGTCTGCCTGATTCTGCGTTTTAATCGAATAGGAATCAATCGTCGCGGGATCAAAAAGGGTGGAATCAGATTCGATATAGTCGCCATATTCCTTCAGGTGGCAGGCGACGTGAACCGTCACACCGGTGTTGCTGCTGTTGAACGTACCCCTGTTCTGCTGCAGCCGTATGCTGCTGCCGTCCAGATAGACGTCCGTCAGTTGAGCGGAATTGGAAAAGACATTGGCATAAATCAGTGTCCCGTTACAGTGAATGGTTATTTTCTCCAACGCGTCACAGTGTTCAAAAGCGTTCTCGTACAGCTTGACCACGTTGCTGTTGACAGTGATTTTTTTAATCGCCCAGTTGGCTTCAAACGCAAGTGTATAAACGGAGGTAATATTATCGCCGATAATGATTTCTTCGGCAGTCCACGCGGCGGTATCTTCGATCATTTCCTTTTTCAGTATCGTATTGGACTGGTTGCCGGTAATGGTAACCACGCCGGTATCCGGGTCAGCGGTGCAGGTGACGGTGTCTCCGTCGGCGTATCCGGCGAGGAAGGGCACCGCGCCGAGCATCAGCATGAGCGAAAGCGCCGCGCAGCCCAACCGGAGCAGACGGCTGTGTCGTTGTGTCAATTGCTTCCAAATTTTCATAATGCAAAACCTCCAATAACAGATCCGGCGCAGGAAACGCAGCATCAGCCGATTTTTCCGCCGCTCACAGAAGCGTCCTTGCGGGGGCGGATGGACGCCTGCGCCATTCATCCGCTTATTCATAAGGTATTATAGCACACATTCCGCTTTTGTGTCTACCAAATCCAAAATTATTTCAAAAAAATATCACAAATTTTCTATACAAAACAGCCAAAAAGCCACACGCCCCGAAAAATTCCGCACCGGTGAATAAAGCCGTTTTTCCCGCCAAGAATCTACACGGCTCCCTATTCACGCCGTCAGCCATGCTGACACGCCCATTCATCGGAAGGAGATATTTTACATGAACAGAAATCAAAGCCTGCCGCCGGCCGTGACCGGACGGATTCCGCAAAAATACCCATGGCTGAGCGAGGATAAATTCTGCGACGTGTGCGTGGTGGGCGGGGGACTGACCGGCGCGCTCTGCGCTCTCGCGGCGGCGCAGTCGGGGCTGGAAACGGTTCTGATCACCGCTGGCTGCGCGGGCTTCGGTGGGACGGCGTATTCGTCCGGCGCGGCGGAATACGACGGGGGCCGCACCCTCACGGGACTTGACCGGTCCATGGAAATATCCGACGCGCTGAAGCTCCTGGAATTGGGAACCGACGCGCTCGACGATCTGGAAAACCTCTGCGGCAGGTTGGACGGGCAATACGGCGGGCAGGACGCGGCAACCGGCTTTGAACGGCGGGATTCCCTGCTTTTCACCTCCCAGCCTTCCGATACCCCGCTGCTGGAAACGGAATACCTCGCCCGGCGGGAAAGGCTGCCCGGCTGCACCCTTCTCAGCCGGAAGACCGCCGCCGACGCGTTTGCGTTCGACTGTGCCGGCGGCATTCTGAGCAAGGGCGGCGGCGCGGTGCTGGATGCCTACGCCCTCACCCAGCTCTGCCTGAAGGACGCGTCCAGACACGGCGCGGAAATCTTCGAGCACACCGCCGCCGAGGACATTCAGCTCCCGAAACATGACGGCAGCGTCACGGTCGCCGTTTCCACCCAACGGGTTATCTACGCCGGTAAGCTGATTCTCGCCACAGGGGGCGACGGCATTTCCACGCTCCCCTGCCGCAGTGTGCGGAGGAGGGAATTCACCGTCATCTGCCGCGCGGGGCGTCCGGGACATCCCGCAGGCTGGGCGGGAAGGTGTCTGCTGCGGGGATTCGGCAGCGGTATCGGCTGCTGCATCCGTCCGGACGGCAGCGCGGCGGCCTACGCGGGCTACAGGGCGAACCGTCTGCCCCTTCCCTTCGGCAGAGGACGAGACGGCGGTGCGGAGCATTCCCGCCTGACCCGCCGCCTGCGGGAGGTTCTCCCGGAGGAAAGTGAATGCCGCCCGGTCAGCGCGTTTTCCATGGAATACGACACGCCGGCCGACGGTCTGCCCGTGGCGGGGACGCATGAGAATTACAAAGGCTGCGTTTTCGCCCTCTGCGCGGGCTATTCCGCCCCGGTATATGCCATGATGACTGCGTCCGCCGCCATTGCCGCCCTCAAAGGGTACAACCACCCCGGATACGCGCCTTTTAGCCCGTCAAGGCTTTTCTGACAGCAGCATTCCGGCTTCGCGCAGGAATCCATCCGGGCGTGTTATATCAATTGTTCCTGTATCATGGGGACAAAATAGGAGAAGGTATGGATGTCTTCCTTACCACGGGAATCAACCCGCAGCATCGCCTCCCTGATGTCGGAATCGTCTATGCCCATGTCGCGTAATCCGTCCAGCACGCGCCAATCATGCGATGTAAAACGCTTTCCGGTCATGAAACAATATAATTCTTCAATCGGGTCATTGTTCCAGCCGGAGCCTTCCGCTCCCGGATATCTTTTCTGATCAATGCAATGGGAATACGTATATCTTCTGTATCCGGCGGAATCAGCATCAAGATCGCCCTGATCATCATGACCGGCGATTCCATCCGCCTTGTCGTCGGCAGCGGCTTCTTCCGGGCGGAAAATTTCTTCCGCGCGGTCTTGTTTTGCTTTGCTTTCCGCTGCTTTACTATCATATAATTTTGTTTTGTTTGCTTTGCTTTTGTTTGCTTTACTTTGTGGCATTATTGCTGCAATAACTCCACCATTATCCGAATGATTGCGGGTTTCTTCCGCAGAAACGTCCTCCCGCGCTCCTAAACCGGCATTTTCGCGTCCCAAACCGCTTTCATCTTCATATTCGCCGGTTTCTTCCTCATTTTCGCCGGTTTCTTCTTCATATTCACCGGTTTCTTCTTCACATTCGCCGGTTTCTTCCTCATATTCGACGCTTTCATCTTCACATTCGCCGGTTTCGGAATCGTCATCGTCAAGAAGCCAGTATTTCCTTTTGCCCTCGGAACGGCGGCGGGTGGTCACAAAGGCATACAGCTCCTGTATCTCGCGGGAGGTGATGACGGAACGCTCAAGAAGCTCCTTGTCAAAATAGCCTATCTCGCCGCAGAATTGAATGATTTCCAGAATCTGTTCGCGGCTTTCGATCCACTCCTTGCCGACGTCTCTCATCACCAGAAGAACCAACCGCTTCAGATCAGCCTCCAGATAATAGCCGTTCCGATAGATATAGCTCATCACCACGTCGCGGACCATGTAGCCGAGCGGCCCGTATTGATCCAGCAATTCTATCATGCGGAAATCGCTGATATCGTTAACGCTCTTGGTAAAGTAATCCAGTCCCGATTTTTTGGGTCTTGCCATCATTCATGCGCCCTTTCAGCTCTTATTTGGCATTTTGCATAAATTAAAAATACCTTTCAAGGAATATTATAATACAAAAGGGGATCTCTGTCAAGAGCTGAATGATTCTTTTTTCTTCTGACAATTCCCTTAGAGGAATTATAACGGGATGGCTTTGACGGGGCTTCTTTACATAAAAAACGCCGGACGCGCCAAAAATGCGCCCGGCGTTCTGTCATTGCGTGTCTACGGATTCCCGCGGCACGGAACCCGCTCCCTTGTTCAGCATTTCTCCAGAATTTCCCTGAGAATGGCCATTCCCGCGTCGATCTGCTCATAGGTGATCGTGAGGGGCGGCAGGCAGCGCAGCTTCGATTTGGCGGTCAGCACGAGTAACCCCTTTTCAAACGCGGCCCTGAGAAGATCAGCGGCGGCAATCCCCTCCAATTCCGCGCCAAGCATAAGCCCCAGCCCGCTGACGCTCTTCACACGCGGCAATGCCGCCAGCGAACCGCGGAAGTAATCCGCCTTGCGCGAAAGCTCCTCCATGAAGGCCGGGTCGGACAGCCGTTTCAGCACGACAAGACCGCCCGCGCAGACCACGGGATTGCCGCCGAAAGTCGAGCCGTGCGTGCCCGGCGTGAGAACGTCCGCGTATTCGCCCCTGGTCAGGCAGACGCCTATCGGAAGTCCGCCGCCCAGTCCTTTGGCGAGCGTGACAATGTCAGGCTTCACACCGAAATGCTCCGCCGCCAGCAGCTTTGCCGTGCGTCCCACGCCGGTCTGCACCTCATCGGATATCGTGGCGAGGTCATACCGGTCGGCCAGCGCGAATATCTCGTCCACAAAGCCGCTCTCCAGCACATTGACGCCGCCCTCGCCCTGAATGAATTCAAACATGATGGCGCAGACGGTGCCGTCCACCGCCTCCCGGAGGGCCTGCGTATTGTTGGCTTCGACATACCGGAATCCCGGCGTGAAGGGGAAGAAATACTGATGGAAATGCTCCTGCCCTGTCGCGGAAAGCGTGGTCACCGTCCTGCCGTGGAAGGAATTGACCAGCGTGATGATGGTGGATCTCGCGGGGTCGCCGTACTTGTCGAACGAACGCTTGCGGGCAATCTTGATGGCGCATTCGTTCGCCTCCGCGCCGCTGTTGCCAAAAAAGAGCTTGTCGGTGCCGGTCATCTGCGTGAGCTTCTCCGCGAAGGCTGCCGCTGTGGCATTGTAGTAATAATTGGAGGTGTGCTGCATTCTGTGCGCCTGCGCGCTCACGGCGTCCGCCCATTCTTCGTCGGCGTAACCGAGCGAATTGGTGCCGATGCCGCTGCCGAAGTCGATGAAGGTCTTCCCGTCGGCGTCAACGCCCCGCGCCCCGCTGCCGCTTTCCAGCGCGAGATCCAGCCTGCCGTAGCTGCCGATAACCGCGCCGTTATACCTGTCGATGATTTCTTTTGCATTCATTTTTCGTCACTCCGGTTGTAGATTTACAACTAAGTATAGCAGAATATCGGAAAAATGCAAGCGAAAATGTCTTTTCCCACACAAAAACCCCGGTTGATCCGTGAAAACAAATCAATCGGGGGTGTGACAGCCGCGTTATTTCTTTTTCTTCCGGTTTTTCCTTTCGTAGGCGGCTCTGGCATTGTCCGCTTTCTTGTCGTCAGACTTCTGCTGTTTCTCCGCGAGCTTCCGCGCCGTTTCGTTGTCGCCGTAGATGAATTCATGGAGGTAGCGGGCGTTCTTTTTGAGATCCACGCTCACATACCATATGCCGTTTATCTTCAGGTCGGACCACGCGCCGTCCATGGGAATCCGCAGCCCCAGCGTTTCGTATTGCAGGCATCCCAGCCCTTCCAGCGCAAGCGAGGTCATTTCATCGCGCGACATATTGGTGGTGACGTAGGGCGCGGCAATGCTGAGAATCCGCTGCGCCTCGACGGGCGAAAGCGACTTGCATTTCTTCATGATCTCGCGCAGCACCTTCCGTTGTCTGGCGGTGCGGGCGGTATCGGTGCCCACCTTGCGTATGCGGCAGTAGGAAAGCGCCTGCTGCCCGTTCATATTATAGGTGCCCGCCTTGGCAATTCTGTTCTTCTTGCCGCCCTTGACGTACTTGTTGAACTGCTCCAGCTCCATCGCCTCGATCTCCACCTCGACGCCGCCCAGCGTGTCCACTACCGAAGCAAACACCTGATAATCCACGCACACGAAGCGGTCGATCTTGATCCCGAAGTTGGAATAAACCGTCTTGAGAATCAGATCCCCCCCGCCGTAAGTAAACGACGCGTTGAGCTTGTTCTTGCCGTGCCCCGGAATCTGCACATACATATCCCGCATCAGGGAGGTCATCTTGATGGTCTTGTGATGGTGGTCGATGGTGAGAATGATCATGCTGTCAGTGCGGGAAACGCCGTATTTGTCAATGTCGCTGCCGCAAAGAAGAATATTCTTGGTTTCGTCGGAGTGTGACACGAAGTCATACGAATCCGATTCGCTCACCAGCACGTCCACCTTGTCGAAGTTCAGGCTGTTGGGCACATAATGAATCGAATCCACGATCTGATTCATGCTGTACCATACGTAAATGATGATGCCGATGATGCCCACCGCCAGCACGATGGAAACTATCAGGGCAATTCTTTTCACCTTGCCAGGAATCCTGCCGCCCTTCGCTTTTTTCTTTTTGTCCGGGGTAGTTTTCCCATCGGAAGCGGTCTCGCCGCCGGCTTTCGGGGTAATTTTCGCTTCGGAAGCGGTCTCGCCGCCGGCTTTCGGGGTAGTTTTCCCCTCGGAAGCGGTTTCGCCGCCGGCTTTCGGGGGAGTTTTCCCCTCGGAAGCGGTCTCGCCGCCGGCTTTCGGGGGAGTTTTCGCTTCGGAAGCGGTCTCG
>CADCON010000231.1 GCA_902803035.1 uncultured Ruminococcus sp. | reverse complement strand
CGTAACGCATCTGCATGGCGGGAGTGGGATCCTGGTAAGGTATGCCCGCCTTTATTACCAGGTAGAAAAGTCCGAGGAACAGGAGTACGATTCCCGCCAGAATGACGGCATTCAGAATGGAATGGCATTTCTTCATAGTGGATTCTCCCCGCAAAGCACCGCCATATCCTCCGGGAGCGGAATGGCAAAATGCATTTTATCGCCCGTGATCGGATGGCGGAAGTCGAGCTGTCCGCAGTGGAGTGCCTGACGGGCTATCAGGTCGCGGGAGCCGCCGTACATATCGTCCCCGGCCAGCGGCATTCCGAGCGACGTGAAATGTACCCGTATCTGATGGGTGCGCCCGGTTTCAAGGTGGATTTTCAACAGTGTAAGCTCGTATCTTTTTTCGTCAGGGGCGGTGACTGTAAAATTCTTCAATGCCTGCCAGTGCGTGACGGCGCGGACGCCGCCTTCCCCGACCTCGCGCTGGATGCCGTGGCCTTCCATGATCCGGATGGGCGCGTCGATGGTGCCGTTTCCTGTCAGCGTTCCCTGACAGATGGCGTAGTAGACCTTGTCGGTGTGCCCGTGAAGGAGGGAGGCGGCGTGGCTGTTCTTGGCGGTCAGCACCAGTCCGCTGGTGTCGCGGTCGAGCCGGTTGATTACCCGGAAGGCGGCATTCGGCTCGCCGTTTTGCATGAGGTGCGCGGAGAAGGCATTGGCCAGCGTGTCGGCGACGTGCTCCCGCGCGGGATGCACCGGCATATGGGGCGGCTTGTTGAGCACGGCGATGTGTGCGTCCTCGTAAATGATGTCGATGGGCAGTTCGACCGGCGCGGTGGGGTTTTCGTCGTCGGGAATATGGAGCCGCACCACATCGCCGCCGTGCAGCGGGTCGATGGTGCGTATGTGAATTCCGTTGGCGGTAATGCCCATCGGCACGCGCTTGAGCTTCTTGATCAGGCGGTAGGAAACGCCGCATTTCGCGCGCAGAAAGTTGTAGACCGAGATCCCGTCGTTTTCGGGCGGTACAGAAAAATCTAACACTGGCATTTTTTTCACCCTGGGATTTTTTTTGTCAATATTATAGCATACGTCCGGAATGAAGTTTTACGCTATTTTGAATATTCCGGAAACTATATATTATTTTCAAAAAATAAATGTAAAGGATACTTGACAAAAGCGATTGTATGTGCTATCATAGAACCGTAAAGCGAACTTTACATAGTCCGGACAATTTCAGAAGCAGTTATTTTTTTGCGTTCAGATGTCAAATTAACTTCACATCTGAAAAGGAGAGATGGCAGAAAAAGTGAAAAACAATTTAGAAGCGCTGCGGAAATCACGCGGCATCAGTCAGGAGGAGCTTGCGGGCGCGATGGAGGTTTCAAGACAGACCATCATTTCCCTGGAAAAGGGCAAATACAATCCCTCGATCATTCTCGCCTTCAAGCTGGCGCATTATTTTGGATTGCGGATTGAAGAAATATTTATTTATGAACCGACAAACGACAAATAAAGGAGTAAACGTGTTATGAAAAAGGCAAGGTATATTGTGATGGTAGTTGCAGGCGTTCTGGCAGTGGCAGGGGCACTTGTATGCTACCGGTTCAATCTGGCGGCCTTCGGTGGAGGGCTGATGGGCTTCGGCATGGTCATGCTGGTGATGGGAATCAGCAGACTGACGTCCGGAAAGGCCGCAAAGGAAGCGGAGATTGAAGCGACTGACGAAAGAAACAAGGCTATTCTTCACGCGTCGTTTTATTACGCGGCGCAGGTGGTGATGGTTGCCCTTGCAATCGTCGGGATTGTTTACGTGCAGTTCGGCGATTATCAGGTGATGGCGATTGCTCTTGGCATTCTTTTCCTTGAGTTTATCGCCATGTTGATCGCAAGGGCGATCCTCAGTCGCAAGATGTAATCCCGCGAAGAATCATCGGCCGGCTACCCGATTTTACATATCGTTAATTGACAAAAAAGAGCGGCTGTTTTATAATGATAACTGAAAAAACATCCAAAAGGAGCAATGCGAAATGGAATTTCAGAGAGTAGACAAAAAGGCGAAAACCAAATGGAGATTTTCGAGGATTATCGCGCTGATTTTAGCGGTCATTCCCGCCGCCGCGCTTGTCGCAATGGTATTTGTGCTGATTGGCGAGGAGGAGGGCAGCGAAACGCTGATGATGATCGGGTGGCTGATCGCGGGCGTGATGGTGCTGGTGCAGGTGCTGTCGATTTTCATTTACCCGCCCATCGAGTACATTCAGTGGGCGTATCTGATCGCGCCCGACCGCATTGAGATCAAGAAGGGCATCTTCTACCGCACGCACACCGTGATTCCGATTTCCAGGATCCAGCACGTCGCCGTGACACAGGGCGTGCTGCAGCGTCCGTTCAGGCTCTCGACCGTGCAGATTCACACTGCCGGCGACGTGATGGAGATTCAGGAGCTTAGCACCGAAGTGGCGGAGGACATCTGCTCCCGCTTGCAGAAAAGGGTCAACGTCAAGGTGGAACAGAAGAAGGGCGGGGAAGCCCGGACCGCTGCGGAAGCGGGATCGGAGGTCTGAGCCATGTTTGAAAAAAGAAGGTGTCATTTCACCCATATTTTTGAACTGTTCGCCCGTTATATTTATCTGATTCTGGTCATAGCCGTCACCTTTGCCTTCAACATCGCCGGAAATCTGGCGGGGAGAGAGGATATTGCGGAGGACGTGAGGAACGCGTCCGGCTTCGTGATGTCATCGGGACTGCTGACGGTGCTGGTCGTGATAGGATCCGTCATTCTGCTGAGCGTGGTCATTATGCTTTTCTGCGTGTTCAGATGGTATTACACCTTTGTTTCGGCGGAGGAAAACACCCTGATCTATCAGAGCGGCAGATTCCTCAAAAAGCGCGTTGCCATTCCCTTTGAAAAGATCAATACCATCGACATGGGTCGCAATGTGTTTGAACGCATGGTCGGCACCTGCCGGCTGAAGATCGACACAGGAGCCTATTCCAACAATCAGGACAAAAACAACGCCGAGATGAATCTGGTATTTTCGCTCAGGGAGGCCGAGGAAATCCGCGCCTTCATTCTCAGCCGCGCCGAGCTTGACAGCCGTGCCGAGGACGCCGAGAAAGGAAAAACCACCGTCGCGGCGAAAGAGCCGGAATGGGTGATCCGCGCGGGAATGGGCGATTTCGTGCTGTACGGGCTGACTTCGTCAAGCGTCTGGAAACTCTTCTGGACGCTGGTGGCGGGCTTCTTCTTCGTGGTCGAGATCGCGCAGGAATTTATGGAGCAGGCGTTGGATTTCGTCGCGCCTTATGCCGAACGGGCGACAGACGTGATTCTGGGAACCAATCTGGCGGTGGTGCTTCTGGGAATGCTGGTGATGTTCCTGTTATCCGCGCTGATTTCGGATATCTGGACGGTCATCTGGGCGGCCATCCGCTTTGCCGATTTCCGCGTGGCAAGAGAAGGGCGCAATGTCATTGTGCGTTACGGGCTGATTACGGAAAAGAATTACACGCTGCAGGTACGCAACATTCACGCGCTCATTATCAGACAGAACGCGTTCCAGCAGATGCTCGGCCGCTGCTCGGTCGAGGCGGTATGCATGGGATTCGGAGATGAAAAGACCGAAACGCCGCTGCTGCTGCCGATCATCAGGACGGATGACCTCAACCGGCTGCTGGGCGTGATTCTTCCCGAATACGTCGCGGAGATGAACGTCCGTCCGAGAAAAAAAGCGGGCATTTACTACCACATTATCCGGCCGGTCATTGTCAGGGGCGCGATTCTCGGAGGATTGTACGCGGTGTGCCTGTCCTTTACTCCCGCCGCGTCGGGACTGGTGGGCGCGCTCGCGCTGGTGCTTTTCGGGGGCGTTATCGCAAACAGGCTGCTGTCGTACAGGAATACCACGCTCGACTGGAATGACAATGTGGTGAGCGTCCAGAGCGGCGGCTTCAGGAAGGTCGCCTACCGCATCCGGACCGACGCGGTGCAGGAGGTGCAGCTCCGGGCGAATGTGATCAAGAAGCATTTCGGCGTCGGCTCCTATTACGTCCATTTTCACGGGCCAAGATTGCAGAATACGTCGGCTTCCTACAATATTTCCGACGAGTATTTCGCGGAGCTTGCCGACACCATTGAGGACTGATTCTCATTGTCCATCAAAAGCGGGAAATGAGTATGAAAAAACAACGGACCGCCGCGCTGCTCATTGGCGCGTTGGCGGTCCGTTGTTTTTTCGGGCGGGGAGGGAAAATTAATTCTCCGCCGCGGTAAAAATGATTTCCTTTCCGTTTTCGTAGGTCAGCGTGAAGATATTCTTCTCGACGGAATACACGAAGGAAGGATTTTCACCGTGATTTTTGAAGAATTTCTTGGCTTCGGTGGCGTTGTCGGGAAAAAAGGTGATCATGCCGTCCTCTGTCGCGTAGGAACCGTTGACAGTGAGAGCCTTTGCCAGAATGCCGGCGTTGGTCAGCTCGTAGTTCAGCGTAAACGCTCCGTCCTCCGAAAGCGAGAGAATGGCGCGGATTTCAATGCCGTGATCGGTATCCTTGTAATCGGCGGCGGCGGGGTCGGTGCAAAGCCACTTCCCGATGAGCTGGCCGTCGATGCCGCCGTGATCCGAAGCGGACGCGGCTTCCGCGGTCAGACCGAATTTCTCCGGATGCAGATCCCTGTCAATAATCCGGAAACCGCCCAGTCCGACGAGAGCGAGAACGATGATCAGAGTGAGAACAGAGAAAAAATATGCGCCTTTTTTGGGCTTCTGGGAATTGTCGGTTTCTTCCGTGACATTTTCAGTGCTGTGACCGCAATTCGTGCAGAATTGGGCGTTGTCATTCAGCTCTTTGCCGCAGTATTCACACTTCATTGACAGCTCCTCCTTGTTGTTTCATGTCAATAACACTATTCTAGCATATGTTTTTGTCTGAGTCAATGCGAATTTTTGCGGCGATAGTTTCGCGGCGATAGTTTCGCGGCGAAAGTTTCGCGGCGACAGGGCAAAGAAATAATTATGAATAATATGTAAACAATCGATTATTTGCTTGACAACATCGGGATAATATTATATAATCATTAAGCTGCTGCAAGGAAAGGCAGCGCATCTCGATATTTGGCGGCATAGCTCAGTTGGCTAGAGCATGCGGTTCATACCCGCAGTGTCGTTGGTTCGAATCCAATTGCCGCTACCATGCGG